>CABUHP010000185.1 GCA_902491415.1 uncultured Collinsella sp. | reverse complement strand
CTTATGTTTTGGCTGTGGGGCCGCGTGCGCCTGTGCTACAAGATCGCGTCGGAAATGTTGGTGTAAGCGCGCCGACGGCTGACCGCCAAACGCAAGCGGCCCCTGTCCTAGAATCTGGAATTGCTACATAACACAGGTTCTGGGAAAGGACAGGGACCGCTATGGAGATATTAGCAGACGCGATGCCGGATAAGGCCGCCATCCCGAGGTCGACCGACGGGATGGTCGACATCCAGTCGCTGCTCAGGCTGCTCGCCGAGCAGGTGGTCAACGCCATCATGGACGAGGAGGCCGACCAGCTCTGCGGCGATGGGGCCAACAGCAGGAACGGCTACCGCAACCGCACGCTCGAGACGTGCGTGGGCACGCTCAACCTGAGAATCCCCAAGCTCAGGACGGGCAGCTTCTTCCCCGAGGACGTCCTCGAGCGCTACCAGCGCGTCGACCGCGCGCTCGTCGCGGCGGTGGCCGAGATGTACGCCACCGGCACCAGCACCAGGAAGGTGCAGAGGATAGCCGAGAAGATGGGCATCGAGAGGCTCGGCAGGGACCGCGTGAGCGCGATCGCCGCGACCCTCGACGCCGAGATAGCCGACCTCGCGGAGGGGCCGCTCGATGCGCGCGCGATACCCTACATCTGGCTCGACGCGACCTACGTCAAGTGCCGCCGCGGGGGCCGCGTGGCTTCGACCGCGGTGGTCACGGCGATAGGCTGCGACGAGTCCGGCTGGAGGCGGGTGCTGGGGGTGTCCGTGGTGGACACGGAGTCCTACGAATCGTGGCTCGGTTTCCTGCGGAGGCTGCGCGACCGCGGCGCGACCGGCACCGAGCTCGTCGTATCCGATGCCCACGGGGGCCTGGTCAGGGCCATAGGCGAGGTCTTCCAGGGGGCGGCCTGGCAGCGATGCGCCGTGCACCTGATGCGCGACTGCATGCGCGAGGCCGGCTCCTGGCAGCTGAGGCGCCGCGTGGGGCGCATCGTCTCCTCGGTCTTCCGCGCCGGGGACGCCGCCACCGCCGTGGCCATGTACCACGCGGCATGCGAGATGCTGGAGGGGTGCTGCCCGAGGGCGGCGAGGGTGCTCGAGGAGGCGGAGCCCGACGCGCTCGCGTACCTGGACTTCCCGCCGTCGCACTGGAAGCGCCTGCGCACCAACAACGTGCAGGAGCGCGCCAACAGGGAAATCAAGCGCCGCTCGCGCGTGGTGCAGGTCTTCCCGTCGGAGAGTTCGCTGCTCAGGCTCGTGGGCGCCGTCATGTGCGACCAGGCCGAGACATGGTCCGGCTCGCGCTACTTCTCGGAGAGGAAGATGGCCGAGATGCATGACGCCGCGTTCAGAATGGGTGCCGCGGGCGAGCACGACTGGGCGGAGCTGGAGAAGGCGGCCAGGAAGATGCTCGAATCCAGCCTGGAACTTGCCGACAGCGTGGAGGCGGCCTAGGATATCAACTGATTCCGGATATCGGACACAGGGGCCGCAAGGGCCCTTACACCAACTTTCTCGACACTACCTGCTACAATGAATCTCGCTTGTAGGCGACTGACAGGAGGGTCAATGAGCAAAGCTGATCAACAGTTTGTAACCATGTGCCGCGATATCTTGGACCATGGCACCACCACCGAGGGCCAAAAGGTCCGTCCGGTGTGGGAGGACGGCACCCCTGCCTATACCATTAAAAACTTTGGTGTCACGGCGCGCTATGACCTGCGCGAGGAGTTTCCCGCGCTCACCCTGCGTCGTACGGCGCTTAAGTCTGCCATGGACGAGATTCTGTGGATCTATCAAAAGAAGTCTAATAACGTGCATGATCTCAACAGCCATATCTGGGATGAGTGGGCCGATGAGACCGGTTCCATCGGCAAGGCCTACGGGTATCAGATTGGGCAGAAGAGCCATTATGCCGAGGGCGACTTTGACCAGATGGATCGCGTGCTGTACGACCTTAAGAACACGCCGTACAGCCGCCGCATTATGACGAACACCTATGTGTTTAGCGACCTGTCCGAGATGCACCTGTATCCGTGTGCCTACAGCGTGACGTATAACGTGACGCAGCGTCCGCAGGATGATAAACCGACGCTCAACATGATTCTCAACCAGCGCAGCCAGGATATTTTGGCTGCGAACAACTGGAATGTGTGCCAGTACGCCATTTTGCTGATGATGGTCGCGCAGTCGGTCGATATGATTCCCGGCGAGCTGCTGCATGTGATTGCCGATGCCCACATTTACGACCGTCATGTCGATATCGTTCGCGAGCTTATTGAGCGTCCGCAGTTTGCCGCGCCTAAGGTAACGCTTAACCCCGATGTGCATGACTTCTATGCGTTTACGACCGATGACCTGATCGTCGAGGGCTATGAGCACGGCCCGCAGGTCAAGAACATTCCCATTGCGGTGTAGGTGGTGCTCATGACGTGTAAGCTATCTGCTATCGTCGCCGTGTGTGAGGATTGGGGCATTGGGTGCGAGGGCGACATGGTGGTGTCCAATCGCGCCGACATGCGCCATTTTGTGGCGTGCACCAAAGGTTGCCCGGTTATTATGGGGCGCAAGAACCTGTTGAGTTTTCCCGGTGGGCGTCCGCTCAAGAACCGCCGCAATATCGTACTCACGCGCGACGAGGATTTTGCGCCCGAGGGCGTCGACGTGGTGCATAGCATTGACGAAGCGCTCGCCGCGGTTGCCGATGAGCCTGTTGCATGGGTGATCGGTGGCGGCGATGTGTATCGGCAGTTTTTGCCGTATTGCGTCGAGGCCGAGGTCACGCATAACCACTGCGTGCATGTCGTGGACACGTACTTTCCCGACTTGGACGCCGATCCTGCGTGGGAGATTGCGCAGCGTAGCGGGGTCGCGACAATTGCCGCCGGTGAGGGTGATGAGGGTCTCGATTATGAGTTCGTGACGTATCGTCGCGTTGAGGCGTAAATCGTCTGGCGTGAACGGTATCATCGGTTTGATTGAATGCATGGGGCGGCGCTTTGCGTCGCCTCGTTTGGTATAGATATGCTGTAAAGAAGGGTTCGGGCTGGCTACTATGACTGATGCCGTTGAGGTGCTGCGAATCGACTCGCTCGAGGACGAGCGGCTCGATGCCTATGTGCGACTGACCGAGCGCGAGCTGCGCTGCGTGCTGGAGCCGCAAAAGGGCATCTTTATCGCCGAGAGCGCCAAGGTTATCGAGCGCGCGGTTCGCGCCGGATACCAGCCGGTGAGCTTTCTGTTGGGCGAACGCTGGCTCGACCAGATGATGCCGCTGTTCGAGCGCCTGGTTGTGCGCGAGGGCGCGGGTCCTGTTCCTGTGTTCGTGGCCTCCATGGAGCTCATGGAGCAGTTGACGGGCTTTAACGTGACGCGTGGTGCGCTCGCGGCGTTCCGTCGCCCGCGTCAGATTCCGGTTGATGAGTTCTTGGGCGGCGTCGTCGAGGCGGCGGGAGATCGTCCGGTGCGCGTGTGCGTGCTTGAGGGCATTGTCGACCACACCAACGTCGGCGCGATTTTTCGCTCGGCTGCCGCATTGAACGTTGACGGTATTTTGGTCAGCCCGACGTGCTGCGACCCGTTGTACCGTCGCTCGGCCCGCGTGAGCATGGGCACCGTGTTTCAGGTTCCGTGGACGCGTATTGGCAGTGAGGCGCGCGTATGGCCGCATGATGGGCTGGCGGCGCTGCACGATGCCGGCTTTTCGTGTGCCGCCATGGCGTTGACGGATGATTCGGTGTCGCTGGACGATCCAGTGCTGCAGGAGATTGACCGCCTGGCGATCTTTATGGGTACCGAGGGTGCCGGCCTGGGAGCCAAGACCATTGAGGGCTGTGATCGCGCCGTGCGAATTCCGATGGCGCACGGGGTCGATTCGCTCAACGTGGCCGCGGCGAGCGCCGTCGCCTTTTGGCAGCTGTGCCCGCACGTGAGCAATGAGTATCACTACCAGCCGGGTTTGTATCACTAGGCAGATATTTCGCACCAGGCTCTGATTCGGGGTGTTTCGGTCGCCGCCAGTCGGTGCTAAGCTGGTTTTGGCTTT
>CABUHP010000184.1 GCA_902491415.1 uncultured Collinsella sp. | reverse complement strand
ACACGGCCTCTGCCTCCTCGCGCGAGTTGGCAAAGACCAGGCACTTGCGGCCGCGCGTATGCTCAAAGATATAGCCCATACCGGGGTCGGCGTTGTCGGGCGCCGTGTCGGTGGGGTTGAGAAGCGCCTGCTCGGTCGCTCGTGGGATGTCGACTTCGCCCTCGGGGGCCGAGGAAGTGCGACGGTCTTTGGGAGCGGCCTTGCCCCGTGCCCGCTCACGACGTTGACGGCGCTCCTCTTGTGTGAGCTGCCCGCTGTGACGCATGTCTTGTCCGGATGCGGGCAGTGCCGTGGGCGCCACCGCCTCGATGCGCTCGCATGCGAGCACTTCGGCTTCCTGCGGACCTGTACTCGCGAATCCTCGCTGCTGCGCCTGGGGACCCGAGTTGTAGAAGTGCTCCATGGAGATGCGCCACACGCGGCGCGGTTCTTCAAAGCGGGGGATAACGCAGTCGCGTCCCGTTCCCTGTGAGAGAAAAGCGCCTGTGCGCTCGGGGTCGCCGATGGTAGCCGAAAGGCCAATGCGGCGAGGCTGTACGCCGGCCATGCGCGAGAGTCGCTCGATAAGGCAGAGCGTCTGCCCGCCACGGTCGCCGCGCATGAGCGAGTGGACCTCGTCGATGACGACGTAGCGCAGGTCGCAGAACATGCGCGGGATCGCCATGTGTTTATGGATCAGGAGCGCTTCGAGTGACTCGGGTGTAATCTGCAAGATGCCGCTCGGTTTTTTGATGAGCTTAGCCTTGTGCGATTGCGAGACGTCGCCATGCCAGTGCCAGACGGGGATGTCGGCTTCTTCGCACAGGTCATTGAGACGGACGAACTGATCATTGATGAGTGCCTTGAGGGGGCCGATGTAGAGGGCGCCCACGCTTGCGGGCGGGTTCTCCCAAAACTCGGTCAGGATGGGAAAGAAGGCCGCTTCGGTTTTGCCGGATGCCGTGGATGCCGTCAGGAGCACATTATCTTGCGTGTTAAAGATGGCATCTGCTGCCGCAACCTGAATGGAGCGCAGACTCCCCCAATCGTGGGAGTAGATGAAGTCTTGGATAAACGGGGCGTAGCGGTCAAAGGCGTTCACGGGGCCTCCTTTCAAAAACGAATCTCTCAACGCGGTGGGCAGTGGCTTGCTGCACGACTGCTTCAACGTTTGCCCAGGTAAAAACTGCCAAAAGAAACCTGTCCCTTTTGGCAGGTTAGATGGTGAATTCGGCGAAGTTGCGCTCGCCGTCTGCGGTGCCGGTGTCGCCTGTTGCGGCTGCCGGCACCAGCGCGTCGCCGCCAACGCTTTGCAGCAACTCGGCTACGTTGGCGTCGGGGTTCTGACACAGGATGTCGAGCAACTCGATAAAGTCGCGAATGACCTCGCGCGGCGTCAGATGCGTGTCGGCTCCCACACGACCGAACTCGATCTTGAGGAAGTCCACCAAGTCGTTCTCGGTAAGCGTGGGCGTCCAGCCAAAGTAACCGGCGTGAATTTGCATGAGTTTTTCGATCAGCACCAGCAACTCCTCGTAGGTGAGTGGCTGCAGACGGATGATGGGCGCGAGCATGTCCTTAAGGTCCTCGCGCGCAAAACGACCCTGAGCGAGTCGGCTGCGCAGGGCCTCGTAGGAGAACACGCCGCGGCGACGGTCTTCGATGGAGGTTGGCGTGCCGCCCATGATCATGCCCAGGTACTGTGCCTTGCCCTGGAGCGTGTCGTTGTACATGGTCAGGATCTTCTCGTAGTTGTACTGGCGCGTGATGGCGTTGGGAATCTTATACAGATTCACGAGCTCGTCGATGAGCACCAGCATGCCCTTGTAGCCGCTGCAAACCAAAAAACGCGCGATGAGTTTGACGTAGTCGTACCAGTCATCGTCGCTGATGATGGTTGAGGACCCCAGTTCGGCGCGAGCCTCGCTCTTGGTGCGGTATTCGCCGCGGATCCATTTGGTCACGCGGCTCATGGCCTCTTCGTCGCCCTCGGATACGGCCGTGCGATAGCGGCGAAGCATGCGGGTGAAGTCGAAGCCGTGGACCATCTCCTCGAGCGGTGCCAGTTGGGCATTGACGACCGACTCGTCGACGTCGGCACACGAGGCGACCCAGCGATCCAGAATAAGGTTGAGCGCACCGCCCTCGGGGCGCGTCTTGGTCGATATATTGCGGATGAGCTCGCGGTAGGTGGCAAGGCCCTGTCCCTGGCCGCCCTGCAGACGGCGCTCAGGGGATAGGTCGGCATCGGCGACGACGAATCCCTCGCCCATGGCGTGCGTGCGGATGGTCTGGAGCAAAAAGCTCTTGCCGGCGCCGTAGCGACCGACTAAAAAGCGGAAGCTCGCGCCGCCATCGGCGATGAGGCTCAAATCGGTGAGCAGGGCGCGAATCTCGACCTCGCGTCCCACGGTGATATAGGGAAGGCCGATGCGCGGGACCACGCCGCCCTTGAGCGAGTTGAGAATGACGGCGGCGACGCGCTTGGGCACACGGGGTGCTGCGGATGCGGTATCACTCATGGTCTAGGTATCCTCTCACGTCTGCTTCGTAGTCCTCGATAATCTGCGGCCCTGCCGCGCTAGATTCAATTACGGTGTCGCCCACCAGGTCAAAGAGCGCCTCGTTGATGGTATCGACGAGCATGTCCTCGCTCTGCCCCGATTGCACTACCGCCGATCCCGCCTGTACTGCGTTGTGCTCGAGCAACGCGCGGAGATAGGCGTCTGCGGCGGGCGAGAGTTCGTTCGTGGCGTCAGCGGGCGCAGCCGCTGCGAACGCGGGCGCCGGCGCGAGAAGCGGTGCCACGACACCAAACTGTTCGGTGGAAATGGTCGGCTCGTCGGCCTCGTCCTGCCGAATGGGTGCCGCGACCGGTTCGACAATCGCGTCGGCTACGGGCTCGGCTTCCGGTTGCCCTGAGTCCGTTGCCTCGGCTTCCACAGGTGCGCCGTCCTCGCGCTCTTCATCGATCAAAAGTGCTTCACGCGTTTGCGCGGCGGCGCTCCGAATGTGCCCCAGCTGACTCAAATCGATATCGATCTTGACGGGCTGGTGCGCGGCGTCCCACGAAAGCCATGCCACGATCTCGTCGTCGATGATCTTGGCCAGATATTTGGGGACCTTCTCCTCCTTCAGGGGGTGGGCGGGGTCCAGGGCCAGACGGAGGCGTTGGTCGCAGGCGCGCATCATCTCGCCAAGTTTGCTGCTCTTTTGCCTGCTGCCGTGAATCCGCATGCATTCCCAAAAACCGTTTTGGCAACGGTAGATATGGATGGGGTCCAAGCGGTATTCGCAGTCCTCGTGGCGATTGGGCGCAAAGAACACGGCCGAGGCAAACATGGTATAGGGCATGGCTGTCTCCTCCCCAAACAAGCTCGCCACGATACCGGTCTTTCGGTGCGTGTCATAGTAGCGCGCCATGCGGACATACACGGCGCATGCCACGTGGCGCAGGTCGCGATGGTGGCTGCGATCGAGCCGTGAGTTATTGAGGTTATACGTGGAGAGGGTGTTGATAGCGGCCATGAGTCGCTCCTCGCGCGCCTCGTCGGGCGGAAGGGGGAGCGTGGGCTCGGAGTTCTTGCGACGCTTGGGGGGCAGGTCCGACGTCGCCGGTGCGGGCGCAAGGTCTCGAGCAGCGCGCCGCAGCTCGATAAGGGCGTTATCGAACATGACGGTTTTAGAGTCGCGGAGCAGCTTGGGGTCGAGCCCATGGAATACGGCGTAATCCTGCAACCACACGCGTGCAAACCGATCAATGCCGGGCTCGAAGGCGCGATAGACATCCCAAAAGGCCTTGATCTTGTTAAAACCGTCGAACGGGTCATCTACGCCAATGCCGCAAATCAGCTCATAGAGATACAGAAAGGCAAAGGACGTAGACGTTTCCTCGACGGTTCCGCGGCGCACTTGGGCACGCCAGGTAAAGTAGCCGCGCAGCTGCCGGTCGCTCATGGCGTTGTAGGTGGGAAAGTACGACTTAAAGGTGCCGTTGTAGGGACAGTCGTCCTCAAAGTCGGCCATCAGCAGGCCCTGGCGGTAAAAAAGCTCGGCTTCCGAAAG
>CABUHP010000183.1 GCA_902491415.1 uncultured Collinsella sp. | reverse complement strand
CCGGTCGCCGTCGTCGTTGCGGCTGGTTTGACGGCCCTATCGCCAACTATGCCTCGCGCGTCAACGGCCTCACCGACATCGCCGTGACCAAGCTTGACGTGCTTTCGGCTTTCGACACCATCAAGGTGTGCGTGGCATACGACGTCGATGGCGAGCGCTACACCAGCGTGCCCGAGCATCAGGTGCGCTTTGAGCATGCCAAGCCCATCTACGAGGAGCTCCCCGGCTGGAAGTGCGACATCACCGGTTGCCGCAGCTTTGATGAGCTGCCGCAAGAGGCTCAGGACTACGTGGCGTTTATCGAGGATCTGGCACACACCCGCGTGACGTTTATTGGCGTTGGCGCTGGTCGCGAGCAGATCATCAACCGATTCTGGAAGTAATCGGGACTATTTGGTTATTGCGATATACCCCTTTGCAGCCCGGACGGGCGGCCGAGGGGTATATTTGCTTGCAAAGGGCTCGCGCGGAGCGGGCCATTCATCCATAGAGGAGGCACCCTTGAAGGCGGACACTCAAACCATCGACATCCTGTTGTTGGGCAGCGGCGGCCGTGAGCATGCTTTGGCAGCTAAGCTCGCAGCATCACCGCGCGCCGGCAAGCTCTACATCGCGCCGGGCAACGGCGGCACCGCGAGCTGCGGCGAGAACGTTGTTCTCGACGACTGCGATCCTGCGGCCGTGGCGGCGTTTGCGCAGAGCCACGGATGCGGACTCGTGGTAATTGGCCCCGAGGCTCCGCTCGTGGCGGGCGTGGCCGACGCCGTGCGCGCGGCGGGTATTCCCTGCTTTGGCCCGGGTGCCGAGGGCGCCCAGATGGAGGGCTCCAAGCTGTTCTCCAAGCAGCTCATGGAGCGTGCGGGCATTCCGACGGCAGCCTATGGTTCGTTTACCGACGAGGCTTCGGCTCTCGCCTACGTGCGCGAGCAGGGCGCTCCGCTGGTCGTGAAGGCCGACGGCCTTGCCGCGGGCAAGGGCGTTATCGTGGCGACCGAACTTGAGCAGGCCGAGGAGGCCGTGCGCGAGTGCTTTGGCGGCACCTTTGGCGATGCCGGCAACACCGTGGTTATCGAGGAGATGCTCGTTGGTCCCGAGTGCTCACTGCTCGCCTTTACCGACGGCAAGACCGTGCGCCCCATGGCCACCTCGCAGGACCACAAGCGCGCCCTCGAGGGCGACAAGGGACCCAACACCGGCGGCATGGGCGTCTACAGCCCGGTGCCCATCGTGACCGACGAGGAGCACGCCACCATGGTGGCGGTCATGGAGCAGACCGTTGCCGAGCTTGCTGCCGAGGGCATCGACTACCGCGGCTGCCTGTATGGCGGCTTTATGCTCACGCCTGCCGGCCCCAAGGTGCTGGAGTTCAATGCCCGCTTTGGCGACCCCGAGACGCAGGTCGTGCTGCCGCGCCTTAAGAACGACCTGGTTGAGGTCATGCTCGCCTGCGCCAACTGCGAGCTCGATCAGATTGAGCTCGACTGGCGTGACGAGTGGGCCGTGGCCGTTGTCCTGACGAGCGCGGGCTATCCCGGCAGCTACGAGAAGGGCAAGGTCATCACTGGTATTGAGGATGCCGAGGCCATGGAGAACGTAACCGTGTACCACGCGGGCACCGCCGTGGTGGATGGCCAGCTCGTGACCAACGGCGGCCGCGTGCTTGCCGTAACCGCTCTGGGTGACACGTTCGAGAACGCTCGCAACCTTGCCTACGAGGCCTGCGAGAAGATTGATTTTGAAGGCAAGACCCTGCGCCACGACATCGGCCTGCGCGCGCTGCGCGGCCGCGACGCCTGGGATGCCTAAAATCCGAGAGGAATGAGACGGATGGACGAGAAGAACGAAGAGCTCGTGGATGCGCAGATCGTTGAAGAGGGCAGCCGCATGTATGGGCACGCCGAGGGCGAGCCTGGCGGCGAGGTCGCTGACGAGCCGGCGCTGGTGCTGGGCGACGACGACCCGCACGATGCCGAGCTGCACGAGAAGATTCTTTCGGAGGAGTGCGCCTGGAAGGGCAGGATCCTCGACGTCCACCGTCTTGAGGTTGAGCTGCCCAACGGTCGCCGCAGCGCCCGCGATATCGTTCGCCATCCGGGTGCGGCGGCCGTTGTAGCGCTGACCGAGAGCGGCAAGATCGTACTGGTGCGTCAGTACCGCACCGCTATCGACCGCGTGACGGTCGAGATTCCCGCCGGCAAGCTCGATCCAGGCGAGGACCCGCTCGATTGTGCCAAGCGCGAGCTGCATGAGGAGACGGGCTTTAGGGCTGGTCGCATTCGCTTTTTGACGTCGATTGTCACGTCCTGCGGCTTCTGTGACGAGATCATTCACATCTACCTGGCCACCAAACTCGAGTTCGATGCACCCAACCCCGATGATGACGAGTTTGTCAACGTGGATCTGGTGCCGCTGCACGAGCTGATCGACGCCGTGCTCGACGGCAAGATCGAAGATGCCAAGACCGTCGTGGGCGCCTTGGCCTGCGATAGCATCGCGCATCGCCTTGGGGGCGCGGAGCTTTAACGAGTGGGGATAGCCCTGGGGCAAGTACTGCTGATTGCTTTGTCCCAGGGCCTTACGTTGCTGATATATCTTTGAGGATCACATGCTGAAGAGGTTTCTTTCGTATTACAAGCCCCAGATGGGGCTTTTTGTTGCCGATACTGTTTGTGCTCTGGTGCTTGCCGCCATTGACCTGGCGTTCCCCATTATCCTGCGCAATTTGACCGGTGGGCTATTTACTCAGGGTCAGGCTGCCATTATGCAGGCGCTCGGCATGATCGCGGTGGGCTTGGTGCTGATGTATGCCGTCCGCTGCGCCTGCCGCTACTTTGTGAGCTATTGGGGTCACGTGATGGGCGCGCGCATGGAGTCCAAAATGCGCGAGGACCTGTTCGACCAGTATGAGCGCTTTAGCTTTGCGTACTTCGACCGCAACAGCTCCGGCGACATGATGAGCCGCGTGGTCAACGACCTGTTCGATATCTGCGAGGCGGCGCATCACGTACCCGAGTGGATCATCATCTGCGGTATCGAGATTATCGGCTCGTTTGTGATCCTCTTTACCATCGCTCCGGTGCTGGCGCTTGCCATGGCCGTGGTGACGGCGGCGTTTGCGGTCGTCATGTTTTGGCAGAACATGCGCATGCGCGAGGTCTTTAGCGACAACCGCAAGAAGATCAGCGGCATTAATGCACAGCTGCAGGATTCGCTGGCGGGCATGCGCGTGGTCAAGAGCTTTGCCAACGAGGGGACCGAGCGTGCCAAGTTCCGCGCCTCCAACAATCGCTATCTTTCGTCCAAGGAGAACATGTATCACGCCATGGGCGT
This sequence comes from uncultured Collinsella sp., assembly GCA_902491415.1. Classification (GTDB taxonomy): domain Bacteria; phylum Actinomycetota; class Coriobacteriia; order Coriobacteriales; family Coriobacteriaceae; genus Collinsella. The sequence continues at coordinate 730 of CABUHP010000183.1, read as the reverse complement.
CTATACCGCGACGTATGGCCTGCTCTCTGGTGTGCTCTATGTGATCGTGGTGCTGCTGGGCGGCTGGCTGGTCGCCCAGGGACAGCTGCAGGCGGTCGATATGGCGACCTTTGCACTCTATATTTCGCTGTTCTGCACGCCGCTTGAGACGCTCGTCAATTCGGCCGAAACGTATCAGAAGGCTATCGCCGGCTTTAAGCGTATGGACGAGGTGCTCTCGACGGCGCCGGATATCCAGGACAAGCTGGGCGCTACGGATCTGCAGGTGACTGCCGGCGCCGTGGAGTATCACGACGTGTGCTTTAACTACGAGGACGTTGAGCTGGGCGAGGGCTATGCCGACGAGCGTCCCGTTATCGACCATATGGACCTGTCCATCAAGCCCGGGCAGACCATCGCTTTGGTTGGCCCTTCGGGCGGCGGCAAATCCACGACCTGTTCGCTGCTGCCGCGCTTTTATGACGTGGCTGCCGGATCCATTAGCATCGACGGTCAGGACGTGCGCGATGTGACGCAGCAGAGCCTGCGCCGCGCCATCGGCCTGGTGCAGCAGGATGTCTATCTGTTTGACGGTACGATTGGCGAGAACATCGCCTACGGCAAGCCGGGCGCTACGGCGGAAGAGATCGCCGAGGCCGCCCGTCGCGCCAACATCGATGCCTTTATCGAGTCGCTTCCGCAGGGCTACGACACCGTGGTGGGCGAGCGCGGCAGCCGTCTTTCGGGCGGT
>CABUHP010000182.1 GCA_902491415.1 uncultured Collinsella sp. | reverse complement strand
GGGGCCCCAGATTGCCCATGCGCGCAAAAGTGCGTCTCGGCAATCTGGGGCCCGTCCCCTTTAATATTTATAAATATGCAGGTCAGCGAGGTGCTAGCGATGTGCCAGCGGATGCGCCGCCAGATAGACCTCGGTCAGTTGCGTGCGGTCGACATGCGTGTAGACCTGCGTGGTCGAAATATCGGCATGGCCCAAAATCTCCTGCAGCACACGCAGGTCGGCACCGCCCGCGAGCATATGGGTGGCAAAGGAGTGACGCAGCGTATGGGGATGGAGCCCCACCAGTCCCACCTGGCGCCCGTAGCGCTCACAGATGGCATGGATGCCCTGGCGCGACAGACGGCGGCCGTTCTTATTTAAAAAGACCGCCGAGGTCTCGGTTCCGCGGGCATGGGCCGCCAAGCGAGAACGCCCCTCAGTTACATAAAGCGCCAGAGCTCGCGCCGCGCTTCCCACCACCGGGGACAGGCGTTCCTTCGAGCCCTTACCGCGAACGAGCACAAAGCCATCGTCGATATGGATATCGCCCACATCGAGTCCCACCAACTCGCTCACACGCAAACCGCATCCATAGAGCACTTCCAAGATGGCATGGTCACGCAAGCCCATCTCGCCCTCGGGGAAATCTTGATCGAGCAGCGCCGAGACATCCTCCACCGATAGATACTCCGGCAAACGCTCAGCCTTTTTAGGCAGGCGCAACGCCGCCGTTGGATTTTGGGCCACAGCCCCATCGCGCACCAAAAAGGCATGCAGGCCCTTCACGGCCGCAAGCGCACGCTCCACCGAGGCATCCGAATAGCCCCCATCGCGACGGTCGGCGACAAAGCCCTCCACGACCTGACGGGTCACCTCTTCAAAAGACACAATACCCGCCCGCTCCAGATAGGCGCAGTACGTCGTCAGGTCACGACGATAGGCCGCAATCGTGTTGCGCGCCAAACCCCGCTCGACCGCGAGGTAATCGAGATACTCCCCCGCCGCCACGGCGAGCGACGAGGGAGTAGCTTCGGTATGTTCCTTATTCGCCGGCACCCTTAGTCCGTAGCGAGGTTCATGGGCGTCACCTGCAGACGGTCGACACCCTCGTGCTGGCCGATCGAAGCGCGCACGAACTCGCGGAACAGCGGCTGCGGGTTGGTCGGGCGGCTCTTGAACTCGGGATGAGCCTGGGTTGCCACATACCACGGATGCACGTCGCGCGGCAGCTCGACCATCTCGACCAGGCGCTCGTCGGGCGACAGACCCGAGATAACCAAGCCGGCGTCCTCGAGCTGGTCACGGAAGGCGTTGTTGAACTCAAAGCGATGACGGTGACGCTCGTAGACGAGCTCCTCGCCATATGCCTCGCGAGCAAGGGTATCGGCGGCGAGCTTGCACGGATAGGCGCCCAGGCGCATGGTGCCGCCCTTCTCGGTCACGTCCTCCTGCGAGCTCATCAGATCGATGACGCTAAACGGGCCGTCCGGATCGAACTCGGAGGAGCTGGCGCCGGCAAGGCCGACGACGTTGCGGGCGAACTCGCACACGGCCACCTGCATACCCAGGCAAATGCCCAGATACGGAATCTTGTGCTCACGGGCAAACTCGGCCGCGAGGATCTTGCCCTCCAGGGCGCGCTTGCCAAAGCCGCCGGGGACCAGGATGCCCGAGGCGTCACCCAGAACCTCGGAGACATTCTGCTCGTCGAGGCTCTCGCCGTCGACCAGCTGGACGTCCACATGGCGATCGTAGAAGACGCCCGCATGGTGCAGGGCCTCGATAACCGACAGGTACGCATCGGGCAGCTGCGTGTACTTGCCCACGACGGCGATCTTCACCTTGTCGGCGTGATGGTTGGCGTGATTCTGTTTGCGCAGGAACTCGTTCCACTCGCTCATGTCGCGCTCACGCGGGTCCAGACCCAGGCGCTCGCAAATGCGCAGGTCAAAGTCCTGCTCGGCAAGCAGCTGCGGAACATCGTAAATGCTCGCGCAGTCCTCGTTGGTAAAGACGCAATCGGTGTCGACGTCGCAGAAGCTTGCGATCTTTCCGCGGATAGCGTCATCGATATGGTGGTCGGAGCGCAGCACGATAATATCGGGCTGGATGCCAAAGCTGCGGAGCTCCTTGACGGAATGCTGTGTGGGCTTGGTCTTGACCTCGTGGGCGGCGGCGATATAGGGAACGAGCGACACGTGGATGTAGCAGACGTTCTCGGGGCCGGCCTCCTTGCGGTACTGACGGATGGCCTCGACAAACGGCTGGGACTCGATGTCGCCAATCGTGCCGCCCAGCTCGGTGATGACTACATCGGAGCCGGTCTGCTCCTCGATGCGGCGGAACTTGTCCTTAATGGCATTGGTGACGTGGGGAATCACCTGCACGGTACCGCCCAAAAAGTCGCCGCGACGCTCGCGGGCGATGAGGCTTTTGTAGATGGCACCGGTCGTAAAGTTGGAATCGCGGGTCAGGTTCTCATCAATAAAGCGCTCGTAATGACCCAGGTCCAGGTCGGACTCGTAACCATCCTCGGTTACAAAGACCTCACCATGCTGGAACGGGCTCATGGTACCGGGGTCGACGTTCAGATACGGGTCGGCCTTCTGCATCGTTACTTTGTAGCCACGCGACTTGAGCAGACGGCCCAGCGAGGCCGCGGTGATACCCTTGCCCAGGGACGAAACCACGCCACCGGTTACGAACACATGCTTGGTCATATTGAGTTACCTGCGCTTCCCGTAGAAGTTGTTTATCCACATCTTACGGGTCTTCATTGTAATACTCGCGCCGCGGACCGTTCGCAATTTTTCTCGCGTGCGATTGCATTTCTCAATCTTGAAACAAAACGCCGCCCGGTTTCCCAGGCGGCGTCGCTATGGCAAGGGTTACATGCTGCTATCGATCAGCAACCTCGTCCTCAAGCATTTCTTGAACGAGCATGCCAGTACGGACGCCCTCAAGATACCACTCGCCACGTTCGGTGAGGCAAATGCCATTTGCAAGCTGACCGCCGTCGTCGCTATAACGCGAGACGACATCAATCATGCCTTCGGAATCCAAGCGATCGATTGCGGCGCGGGCACGATACGGCGAAACCCCCACGCGCTCGGCAAGCGTTTTGCGCGAGAAACCATACGGCCCGCCATTGTCTTCGGTTTGCTGGTCGATTTCCATCAACACCAGCACCTCAACACGCTTCATATCGTTGACACTCGCACGACCCTTGCCCGCCATAGCAGCCTCCTCAAACCGAGCACGAGCATCTAACGCGCCGTGCGCGACCGACACACCTCACGATGGCAGGTAATATCCATCATGCGGCATCCCGCTAAGGATGAAACAGTTACGGTTATTGTATACCGCTCAAATTGTTTCTAGGCAGGTAAACGGCTATTTTTCGCCGAAATAGGCGCTTTATTGATCAAAAAGCCGTACCGGGCGCCAACCCGATACGGCCAAAATGCAATGCAATTACCGCGGTGCTTCAAACTTAGCGGTGGAAGAAACCGCGGCGCTCAAACTTGGGCTCGCAGCACACGTTGATACCCAGTTTGCGCAGTACCGTCTCGTCCGTCGGCGAGATAATCACGCTAAAGAAGGCATCGCAACCGCGCAGCTGCTCCAGGCCCGAAAGGACGCGAGCGGCCGTCTCACTCGTGGCCGAGGTGATCGACAGCGCCATAAGCGTCTCGTCGGTGTGGAGGCGAGGGTTTTTGCTGCCCAGGAAATGCGTCTTGAGCTTGCTGATGGGCTCGATCGCCTCATCGCTAATGACCTCGAGCTCAAGGTCGACGCCCGAGACATGCTTGAGGGCGTTCATAATGAGCGAACTTGCGGCGCCCAGGCGCGTGGAGGTCTTACCGGTCACCACGGAGCCATCGGGCATGACCATGGCACCCACGGGACCACCCGTCAGCTGCTCCCTGGTGAGGGCCGCCGAGCGCGCCGGTGAGTAGTTCTTATCGATGCCGGCTTTCTTCATAATAATCTTGAGACGGTCGACTTGCTCATCGCCCACGCCGGTACGGCGCACATTTTCGACCGCGGTAAAGTAGCGGCGGACGATCTCCATCTTGGAAGCGTCGCGGCAGGCATCGTCATCGGGGATGGCAAAGCC
>CABUHP010000181.1 GCA_902491415.1 uncultured Collinsella sp. | reverse complement strand
CGCCATGGCCGCGTTCGACTTGGTCGACCCCATCTATCGCAAGGCCGTCGAGTACACCCGTCCGCTCGCCGCCAAGTGGGCCGAGCAAAACGCCGACAAGCCCTGCATCAACGTGATGGCTCAGGGTCCGCTCTTTGGTGCCGCCTACGTCTTTAGCATCTGCAACGTGCAGGAGATGCTGCAGATCGACTCCTGCACCATCAACACCTGCGACTTCTTCCACGGCCCCTTCGAGATCCTGGACAAGCGCACCTCGCTGTTCCAGCTCATCAGCGTCGGCCGCAGCCGCTGCAACGACGAGCGCGGCATCCGCTTCGTCAACCAGTACGGTGGCGAGCGCGTCTATCAGCTCGACGCCAAGGAGCTCGGCCTCAACGACATCAAGGACAGCGTGAGCGAGTACTTCAATCACCTGATCTTTGCCCCGATCCTCAACAACGTGTACATGCGTGCGCTCTCTGCCGTCACCCACAAGGACTACATGACGCGCCGCTACATGTGGAAGCTGGACTACTAGGGGATAGAGCGGCCTAACAGCTCGATGTCCTCATAAGTTGCGGTGGAATAGTTCCTGCTTGGGGGCTTGAAGCCTCTATTTAGGAACTATTTCACCGCAACCGCCCAGTAATCCGCTGGGGGCGGAGGAAAACGGATCATTTATCCGCTCGCCGATTTGTGTCTTGAAAAATGTATATAACGACTATAACGTAGTACGAAACATATTGGAAACAATACCGAGGAGGCTGCGTTGAAGAAAAGCAATCTGGGCTATGTGCTGGTGCTGATCGCCGCGCTTATGTGGGGCAGCATCGGAATCTTTGTAAACGGCATCTCGGCCATGGGCGTTTCGTCCCAGAGCATGGCTGCCTTTCGCTTGTTGGTCGGAGCGCTTATCTTGGCGCCGGTCCTGATGTTTATGGGCTGCCGTCCGGGTGAGGGGTCTACCGTGGCTCAGGGTCCGCTGGCCCTGTTCAAGGCAAGCCCTAAAGAGCTTGTTCCCTGTGCGCTTGTCGGCATCGTCGGTTTGGCCGCCGCCAACACCTGTTATTACGAGTGCATGGGCGAGGTGGGCATGTCCACGGCCTCGGTGCTGCTCTACACCTCGCCGGTGTTTGGCGTCATGCTCGGCCGCGTGCTTTATCGCGAGGACGTGACCCCCAACAAGCTCGTTGCCATTGTCTTTAACATCGTAGGCTGCGTGCTTGCAGTGACCAATGGCGACCTTTCCGGTTTTCATTTTTCGGTTTGGGGCGTCACGTCGGGCGTGATTGCAGGCCTTTGTGGTGCGTCGCTCGCGGTGTTTAGCCGAATAGCAACCAAGACGGTCCACCCGCTGGCTGTCACGTTTTGGGGCTTTGTTTTTGGCGGTGCGGTTATGGCAGCTATCGCGGCTCCGTGGCCGGATGTCGCCGCGGCAATGTCGCCACAGCTGCTGCTGCTGTTCCTTGGCTTTGGACTCATCCCCACAGCCGTTGCTTACATCTTATATATGCAGGGTCTGTCCATGGGGCTCGAGACATCGAAAGTTCCCGTCGTAATGTCTTTCGAGACGGTCGTCACCGTACTGGTGGGCATTGGTGTCTACGCCGAGCCCGCCGGCGCGATTAAAGTCCTGGGCATCGTGTTGGTGCTCGCGTCCATCCTGATTATGAACACCGACTTCTCCAAGCTGCGCAACAGTGTGTTTGTCGGTCATGTCATTGAGAGCATGACCTTTAAGCCCAACGCGTGGTGGACCGAAAAATCTCAGGACATGGATCTGTTTAAGGAACGCACCGGCATTGCGCTGGAACCCACCGTACAGGAAAGCCCCTGGTACTTCGTGCGATAGGGGATTGCGCGCAGGGTCTGACCTGGGGTTATCCAGCTAGCGCCGGCCTACCCAGTCCAACGTTTCGAGTACGTTAAACCCGTCAACGGTCGATTTTCACCCGCGAACGGTCTTTATACTAATTAGCAATATAAGCAACGTATAAGACGTTATAATGACCATAACGAAAAGGAGGAGGCAAGATGAATCAGATCATTCTCGCATCTCATGGCGGCCTGGCCGCAGGCGCCAAAGACACGCTCGAGATGGTTCTCGGCGACGTGTCGAACGTCCACGTCGTGTCGCTTGCTCGTGACGACAAGGAGCCCATCACCAATAAGGTTGAGGCTATGATCGCCACGTTCAACGCGGACGACACCGTCTATGTGCTGACCGATATGCTCGGCAGCTCGGTCAACAACAACATGGTCGAGCTTTCCAAGAACGGCACGAAGTTCACGGTTGTCAGCGGTTTCAACATCCCGTTGGCGCTCACGCTTGCTATGAGCCCCGCCCCCGTCAAGGGCGCCGAGCTCGCGGCCCTCATCAATGAGGCCCGCACCGGTCTGACCAACCCCAACGCACCGGTCGAGGCCGCCGCGGCTCCCGCCAAGAAGGCCAAGGCGTCCCGTCACAGCTCCGGTCCCGCCAAGATCGTCCTCGCACGTCTTGACTACCGTCTGCTGCACGGCCAGGTCGTCTTTACTTGGACCACCAAGGTTCAGGCCGAGCGCATCATCGTCGTCGACAACGCTGCCGCCAACGATGACATCAAGAAGGGCGCTCTTAAGCTGGCCAAGCCCCAGGGCGTGCGCCTGAACGTCTTCACCGTCGAGCGTGCCCTCGCCAAGATGGATAAGCTCAACACCCTCGGCGAGCGCGTCATGTTCGTCTTTGGCAACACGGCCGAGATGCTGCAGTTCTGTCAGGGCTACAAGCTCGACGCCATCAACCTGGGCGCCACCGCCAACCACGACGGTGCCGATCAGGTCGGCGGCAAGGACAGCTCCGTCTTCCTCGACGCCACCCAGAAGGCCGACGTCAACCAGCTGCTCGACATGGGCATCAAGCTCTATGTCCAGCAGACCCCTACGTATCAGAGCGTCGACATCGACGCCAAGCTGTAATCAACCAGGCTTTTGCCTGACTGAAAGGAGAAGGGTATGAATACGTTCATCAGTGCGGTGCTCGTCGGCCTCGTCGGCGTGTTCTGCATGTGGGACTCCCGCCTGCTCGGCCGTCTTAACTTCGAGCAGCCCCTCGTTGGCGCTACGCTCGTCGGTCTGCTGCTGGGCGATGTGCCCACCGGCCTTGCCGTCGGCGCCGCCGTCGAGCTCGTGTCCATGGGCCTGGTGCAGGTCGGCGCCGCCGTTCCGCCCGATATGGTCCTGGGCGGCATCGTGGCCGCTGCCTTTGCGTGCCTGACCGATGCTTCCGCCGAGACCGCCATGACGATCGCCATCCCGGTCGCCGTCCTGGGTCAGCTCCTCGGCATCGTGTTCCGCTCCATCATCGCCGCCCTCACCCATGTGGCAGATAGCGCGATTGATAACGGAAAGTTCAAGACCGCCTACCGTATGCACATCTGCGCCGGCTCCGGTCTGTACGCCGTCATGTACTTCCTGCCGATCTTCCTCGCCGTCTTTGTTGGCACCGACCTGGTTCAGGCCATCGTCAACATGGTTCCCGAGTGGCTGTCCACTGGTCTTAACGTTTCGACCAAGATCATGACCGCCTACGGCTTGGCCCTGCTGCTCACCATGATGATCAAGAAGGGTATGACTCCGTTCCTGTTCATTGGTTTCCTGCTCGCCGCTTACCTCAACCTGTCCGTCATCGCGGTCGCTCTGATCGGTGTGTGCCTGGCTGTCGTCTTCATGGGCTTCAAGTTCAACGGTTCCCATGCAGCCGCCGGTGTCGATTCCGACTACGATCCGCTCGAAGACGACGAAGACTAAGGAGGAACACACTATGGCAACCGCAACCAAGGACGTGTCCCTGAACAAGAAGGTCAGCCAGTTCTTCTGGCGCTCCTGGGCCATCCAGGCCTCTTGGAACTACGAGCGTCAGATGAACATGGGCTTCCTCTACGGTATGGTTCCCACGCTCGATCGCCTCTATCCGGACGAGTCCGACCCCAAGCAGCTTGCTGCTAAGAAAGAGGCTTACCACCGTCACATGGCGTTCTACAACTGCACCCCGCAGACGAGCGCTTTCATCCTGGGCCTCGCCGCCTCCATGGAGGAGGAGTACGCCAAGGATCCCGAGAACTTCAACCCCGATTCGATTAACGCGGTCAAGACCTCCCTTATGGGCCCGCTTTCCG
>CABUHP010000180.1 GCA_902491415.1 uncultured Collinsella sp. | reverse complement strand
CTTATCACTCATGATTCTGACGGCACTGCATTGGCGGCACCCGTTGATGCCGCACGTCGCAACGGTGCCACGTACAAGACGCGCACGATCGACGATCTGCGCATTAAGGACGATCGCCTGCGTGCGGCCATCGAGGGCACGGGACACCTGCTGTTCGACGGCGGCATGGGCACCATGTTGCAGGCCGCTGGCATGAAGGCGGGCGCCCTGCCCGAGCTGCTCAACTTTGAGGAACCCCAGGTTATCACCGATATCCAACGTCAATATGTCGAGGCCGGCTGCGACGTGATCACCGCCAACACCTTTGGCGCCAACGCCCACAAGCTCGACGGTGCCGCCACCGTGGCAGACGTCTTCGCCGCGGCCGTCACCTGTGCCCGCGAGGCCGGCGCCCGCTACGTCGCCGGTGACATCGGCCCCATCGGCGCGTTGCTTCGTCCCTTAGGCACCCTCAGCTTCGACGAGGCCTATGACCTCTTTGCCGAGGAAGTGCGTGCCGGCGTCGCCGCGGGCGTGGACCTCTTGATTATCGAGACCATGACCGACCTTGCCGAGATCAAGGCGGCCGTCCTCGCCTGCCGCGAGAACTCCGACCTGCCCGTCTTTGCCACCATGACCTTTGAGGAAGACGGTCGCACCTTCCTGGGCACGAGTCCCGAGGTTGCCGCCATCACGCTCGATGCCATCGGCGCCGACGTTTTGGGCATCAACTGCAGCCAGGGCCCGGCTGAGCTCCGAGGACTCGCCGCACGTATGCTCACCGTTACCGACAAGCCCGTTATGGTGCAGGCCAATGCGGGACTGCCCCGCGTGGACGACGACGGCAACACCGTCTTTGATATCCAAGCCCCCGAATACGCCAAGGCCGTCGCCGGCATGATTGCCGACGGCGTGAGCGTCGTGGGCGGCTGCTGCGGCACCACGCCGGCGCACATGGCAGCGCTGCGCACGCTCATCGATAACCACACGCCCAGTCCGCGCCACCGCAAGCCCAGCATGTCGGTCACGAGCGCCCAAACGGTCGTGGACCTTCCCTGCGACGGCCACAAGATCGCCGTCATCGGCGAGCGCATCAACCCCACCGGCAAAAAGCGCCTGCAGCAGGCCCTGCGCGACGGCGACCTGGACTACGTCGTGAGCCAGGGCATCAGCCAGCAGGAGCAGGGCGCCGACATCCTGGACGTCAACGTGGGCCTGCCCGAGATCGACGAGGTCAAGATTATCCAACAGGCCACCGAGCAGCTCCAGGGCTCCACGCTCCTGCCGCTGCAGATCGACTCCACCGACCCCGCAGCCGTCGAGGCCGCCGTGCGCCGCTACGCCGGCAAGCCCATCATCAACTCGGTCAATGGCAAGCAGCAGATCATGGATGAGATCTTTCCGCTGGTCGCCCACTACGGCACCAACGTCGTCGGCCTTACGCTCGACGAAGGCGGCATCCCCGATACCGCCGAGGCCCGCTTCGCCATCGCCGAGCGCATCGTGGCCGAGGCCGCCCGCTACGGCATCGGCCCGGACCGTATCCTCATCGACTGCCTGGTCATGACTGCCTCGACCAATCAACGCCAGGCCGAGCAGATCCTGCGCGCCATGTCCCTGTGCAAGGAGCGCCTGGGCGTCAAATGCGCGCTCGGCGTGTCGAACATCAGCTTTGGTCTGCCTGCCCGCCCGCTGCTGGGCTCGGTCTTTTTGGCCGCCGCCTTTGGCGCAGGCCTCGACGCCCCCATCATGAACCCGGGCTCTAAGCGCTTTATGGATACCGTCTACAGCTATCGCGTGCTGAGCGTTGAGGACGAGGGCTCGACCGGATACATCGAGCGCTACGCCGGCTGGACCGATCCGTACAAGATCGCCGCCAACCCGGCAGCGGCTCAGGCCGCATCGAATGATGCCGCGCCTGCCGCGGGCACCGCCGGCACCGACGGCAACGACGACCCGATTCGTCGCATGGTCGTCTCGGGCCGCAAAGGCGAGATCGCTGCCGAGACCGAGCGCCTGCTGGCAGACCACGACGCCATGGACCTCATCAACAATCACTTTATCCCCGCCCTCGACGAAGTTGGCGTCCTCTTTGACCAGGGCAAGTTCTTCTTGCCGCAGCTTATGGCCTCGGCCGAAGCCGCGCGCGTAGGCTTTGACACCATCAAGCGCCTGATGCCCGCCGGCGAGATCGCCGACAAGGGCAAGATCTGCGTGGCCACCGTCAAGGGCGACATCCACGATATTGGCAAGAACATCGTCAAAATGCTGCTCGACAACTACGGCTATACCGTCTTTGACCTAGGCCGCGACGTCGACCCGCAGGAGGTACTCAAGACCGTCAAGGAGCGCGATATCAAACTCGTCGGCCTCTCGGCACTTATGACCACCACCGTCGTCGCCATGGAGGAGACCATCAAGCTGCTTCATGCCGAGGTGCCGGGCGTCAAGATCATCGTAGGCGGCGCCGTACTCACCCCCGAATACGCCAAGCAGATCGGCGCGGACTACTACGCCAAGGACGCCGCCGAAAGCGCTCGTATCGCCGAAGAGGTCTTTGGGCAGTAACACAACGGAAACAACCGAGCACCAAAACGTGCCGCATGCGCCACTTGGCACGTGCGGCACGTTAGAATAGATAAGACTATGCTCGTTTTGGTAGATAGGAGCGCAAGGATGGCGATCACGCCCGCAGAAATCGCGGAAACCCGCGGCATGGTTGAGGAGCAGAACCTCGACATCAGGACCATCACCATGGGTGTTTCGCTCATGGGTTGCGGTGACGAGAACCTCGACCGCATGTGCACGAAGATCTACGACCACGTGACGCACACAGCTGAGCACCTGGTCGAGACCGCCGAGAACCTCGAGCGCGAGTACGGTATCCCCATCGTCAACAAGCGCGTTTCCGTCACCCCGGTGGCGCAGATCGCCGCGTGCTGCGAGGATGAGGACCTCACCCCCATCGCGCATGCCCTCGACCGCGCGGCCGAAACGCTCGGCATCGACTACCTGGGCGGCTTCTCCGCGCTCGTCCAGAAGGGCATCGGCGACGCCGATCGCCGCGTCATCCAGTCCATCCCCCAGGCGCTCGCTACCACCAGCCGCGTCTGCTCCAGCGTCAACGTCGCCAGCCTGCGCGCCGGCATCAACATGGACGCCGTGCTTATGGCCGCCCAGACCATCATCGATGCCGCCAAGCTCACGGCCGACCAGGATTCCGTCGGCGCTTCCAAGTTTGTCTGCTTTGCCAACATGGTCGAGGACTCTCCGTTTATGGCGGGCGCCGTCCACGGCGGTGGCGAGGCCGACGCCGTCATCAACGTAGGCGTTTCGGGCCCCGGCGTTATGGCCGCAGCCCTGGAGACGCTGCCCGATTCCGCATCGATGATGGAAGTTGCCGAGAAGATTAAGCAGACCGCCTTTAAGATCACCCGTGCCGGCGAGCTCATGAGCCGCGAGGCCGCCCATCGCCTGGGTGTCGAGAAGGGCATTGTCGACCTGTCGCTGGCTCCCACGCCCGCCATCGGCGACTCCGTCGCGCGCATCCTTGAGATCATCGGCGTGGGCACCTGCGGTGGCCCGGGCACGACCTGCGCGCTCGCCATGCTCAACGATGCCGTCAAGAAGGGCGGCGTCATGGCCAGTTCCAGCGTGGGCGGTCTCTCCGGCGCCTTTATCCCCGTGTCCGAGGATGCCGGCATGATCGCCGCCGTCGAGGCCGGTGCGCTTTCGCTCGAGAAGCTCGAGGCCATGACCTGCGTGTGCTCTGTCGGCCTGGACATGATCGCCATCCCCGGCGACACCCCGGTCGAGACCATCGCCGGCATCATCGCCGACGAGATGGCCATCGGCGTCATCAACAATAAGACCACGGCCGTGCGCGTGATTCCTGCCATCGGCAAGGGCGTGGGCGACTGCGTCGAGTACGGCGGCCTGTTCGGCCGTGCGCCCATCATGCCGGTGAACCCCAACGCCGGCACCGTGCTTGCCCACCGTGGCGGACGCTTCCCGGCACCGCTGAACTCACTCAAGAACTAGCTGAGGGGTTCGGGCGAGGAGCCCCGGGGAGGGCAAATATATAAGGTCGCCTGCTCGGACAGTCCTGACTCGCACGGAGAGCACATTAAGTGCTCTCCGGCTCGTGCGGAACTCGCGATCGACCTTAT
>CABUHP010000179.1 GCA_902491415.1 uncultured Collinsella sp. | reverse complement strand
ACGGAGAGCACATTAAGTGCTCTCCGGCTCGTGCGGAACTCGCGATCGACCTTATGCCCCGCCCTCGGGACTAAGGATACATGGTAGAGGCGCGTGTTCTCCAAAATTCATTGGCTGGTGACCTATTCCATGTCCCGCAGTGGCTCATCTTCACCACCGGTTAAATAAAAAAGAAGTACCGGTTGGGACCGGTACTTCTTTTGAAAGTGCATATGTTGTTGTGACCTTAGCGGTTCTTAATTACAGGCCGCAGGATGCTTTGAGTTCTTCGACTCGGTCGGTCTTCTCCCAGGTGAAGTCGGCGTCTTCGCGGCCAAAGTGACCGTAGGCCGCCGTCTTCTCGTAGATGGGGCGACGCAGGTCTAGGTCGCGGATGATGGCGCCCGGGCGCAGGTCGAAGGTCTTCTCTACGGCTTCAACGATCTTGTCCTCGGCAACATGTGCGGTACCGAAGGTGTCGACCATGATTGAGAGGGGCTTGGAAACGCCGATGGCGTAGGCAAGCTCGACTTCGCAGCGGTCGGCTAGGCCGGCGGCGACCACGTTCTTGGCGACCCAGCGCGCGGCATACGCGGCGGAGCGGTCGACCTTGGTGCAGTCCTTGCCGCTAAAGGCACCGCCGCCGTGACGACCGTAGCCGCCATAGGTGTCGACGATGATCTTGCGGCCGGTCAGGCCGGTGTCGACAAAGCGACCGGTGGGGTTCACGTAGATGTCGGCGTTGTCCCACGGCATGTTCTCGGCGGCCATGACCGGGGTGATGACGTGCTCGATGAGGTCGGCCTTGATCTTGCCCATGTCCTCGATCTCGGCGGCGTGCTGCGTGGAGATGACGATGGTCGTGACCTCGACGGGCTTGCCGTCCTCGTAGCGCACGGTGACCTGGGTCTTGCCATCGGGACGCAGGTAGGGCAGGGTGCCATCGTGGCGCACGGCGGCCAGGCGCTCAGCCAGACGGCTTGCCAGGTAGTGCGGCATGGGCATGAGGGTCTTGGTCTCGTTGGAGGCGTAACCGAACATCATGCCCTGGTCGCCGGCACCGATCAGGTCGATCGGGTCGGTGGTAGCGCCGGTCTGGGTCTCGAAGGACTCGTCGACGCCCTGGGCGATATCGGGCGACTGCTCGTGGATGAGGCTCATAACGCCGCAGGTATCGCAGTCAAAACCGAATTTGGCGCGGTTGTAGCCAATGCGGCGGATAACGCCGCGGGCGATTTCCTGCACGTCGACGTAGGCCTGGGTGCGGATCTCGCCGGCAACGATGACGGTGCCGGTGGTCACGAGGGTCTCGCAGGCGCAGCGGACGTTCTCCACGTTGGCGGGCACGCCGTTGGGGGCGATGTAGCCCTGCTCCTGGAGCTCTATTTCTTTGGCGAGGATTGCGTCGAGGACGGCGTCGCTGATCTGGTCAGCGATCTTATCGGGATGACCTTCGGTCACCGACTCCGACGTAAAAACAAAGGACCCGTGTTGGGGCGGGATGGAACGAAGTTCTTCTGACATGATTGTCCTTTCAAAAACGTGTCCCGGCGACCGTTACCATTCCGCCGGGCTCTCTATGCAAGGGCACATCATAGCGCGTAAATCAAACATTCACACCCTTTCCGCACCTACTCATTGGGGACAGACTTAAATGACCAGTCGGGTGCTCATTGGGTAGTCATTTAAGTCTGTCCCCAATGAGTAGGTCGGTGCCCTTTGTGCGGAGGTTGCTTTGATGCTTTATACTGGTGCGGTTAGACATCCATCCTGCAATCGAGGAGATATCCATGGCATCAGACGTTCGCGTCCGCTTTGCACCCTCACCGACGGGCAAGCTGCACATTGGCGGCGCCCGCACCGCTATCTATAACTGGGCTTTCGCCCGCGCAAACGGCGGCACGTTCATCCTGCGCATCGACGACACCGACCCCACCCGCTCCACCGACGAGAACACGCAGATCATCCTGCGCGCCATGCGTTGGCTGGGCCTTGACTGGGACGAGGGTCCCGAGGTGGGCGGCGACTTTGGTCCCTACGCCCAGACCGAGCGCCTGGACCTGTACAAACAGGCCGCCCAGAAGCTTTGGGACGAGGGCAAGGCATATCCCTGCTTCTGCACCAAGGAGCAGCTCGACGCCGATCGCAAGGCCGCGCAGGAGCGCAAGGACCCCTTCCAGGGCTATCAGCGCCGTTGCCGCGACCTTGATCCCGAGGAGGCCCGCTGCCGCATCGAGGCCGGCGAGTCCTACGTTCTGCGCATCAAGGTGCCCGAGGACCGCGGCGACGTTGTCATCCACGACGCCGTCCACGGCGAGGTGACCTTCGACGCCAAGGAGCTCGACGACTTTGTCATCTTCCGCTCCGATGGCACGCCCACGTACAACTTCGCGACCGTCGTCGACGACGCCATGATGAAGATTACCCATGTCATCCGCGGCGACGACCACCTGTCCAACACCCCGCGTCAGGTCATGGTTTACGAGGCCCTCGGCGCGCCCGTGCCTACGTTCGCCCACATCTCCATGATCTTGGGTGCCGACGGCAAGAAGCTCTCCAAGCGCCACGGCGCCACCTCGGTGGAGGAGTACCGCGACGCCGGTTACCTGTCCGACGCCTTCGTCAACTACCTGGCGCTGCTCGGCTGGTCGCTCGACGGCGAGACCACGATCATCCCGCGCGATGTCCTGGCCAGCAAGTTCTCGCTCGACCGCATCTCCAAGAACCCGGCGACCTTCGACCCCAAGAAGCTCGACTGGGTCAATGCTGAGTACATCAACGGCATGTCCGATGCTCAGTTTGCCGACGAGATCATGGTCCCCGAGCTGCATGAGGCGGGTCTCATCGAGGGTAATGTCGAGTACGGCGAGGATTGGATCGACGCGCTTGCCGCCATTGTCAAGCCGCGCACCAAGATGCCGGCCGACGCCGTGACCGTCGCCGCTCCCATCTTCGCTACGGCCGAGACGCTCGAGTATGACGAGAAATCCGTCAACAAGGGCCTGGCCAAGGAGGGCATGGGTGCCATTCTTGATGCCGCCAAGGCCGCGCTCGAGGGTGTGAACGAGTGGACGGCTGCCAACATCGACGCCGCGCTTGAGCCGCTGCCTGAGCAGATGGACCTCAAGAAGCGCGTGGTGTTCCAGGCCGTGCGCGTCGCCGTCTGCGGCAACATGGTGAGCCCTCCGCTGGGCGAGACCATGGCGCTCGTCGGTCGCGACGACTGCCTGGCGCGCATCGACCGCGCCCGCACGATGGCGCTGTAATCGCTGCGCAAACGTATGTATCCGAGCCCCGCTCACCATGAGTGGGGCTCTTGTTTCTGTTGACGTATGGGATAGGAGGTGCTGGGGCCATGGCCGAGCAACTGTCGCTGTTTGGTTCGCCGGAACCGGGGGAAGCTCCGGTGAAACCCGTGCCTGCCGTTGCCTCGGCTCAGTCTAAGCCTGCGCCTGAGCCCGTCACCGCCTACGTGAGCGTGGTCCTCGACATCCCGACGCGTGCGCTGTCCGAGCCGTTTGCTTACGGCATTCCCCGGTCCCTTGCTAACGAGGCGCAGATCGGATCGACGGTTCTGGTCCACTTTGGTAACCGTGCCGCCGCGGGCTATATTGTCGACATTGCGCCTGAGCTGGGCGACCTACAAGGCAACATCGCCCTCGACCCCGCACGCATCAAGCCCATCGAGGCTATCCTCAGCAAACCGCTCTTTACTGTCGAGGCTGCCCGTATCGCACGCTGGATGAGCCGCGAGTATGTCGCGACGCTTTCCGAGTGCCTGCGTTTGTTCTTGCCCCCGGGTGGAAGTCCGCGCGTGGTCAAGGGCGATGACGGCGTGTGGACGGTTGAGCGCCCCGCCGTCAAGCCTATCCAAAACCGCTGGGTCATGCTCACGCCCGAGGGTTTCGACTACACGCCGCCCAAGACAGCGGTTCGCCAACGTCAGCTCATCGAGGCGCTCCAATGCGGCCCGGTCACGACGCGCGACCTCAACCTGCTCTATAACAGTATGTCGGCGACCATCAAGGCGCTCGAAAAGCGCGGCGTCGTGGTGGTGGAGGAGCGCCGTGCGTGGCGTGGCTGCAGCGAGCAGACGACGCTGTCCTCGGCAAGCGGTAAGGCGCCGGTCTCCCTTACCAACGGCCAGCAACAGGCACTCGCGCAGATTGA
>CABUHP010000178.1 GCA_902491415.1 uncultured Collinsella sp. | reverse complement strand
AAGCAGGGACATGCGCAGACGATTCTCATGTACCCCGTGGCGCAGGCCGACCGTTTGCACGCCGCCATCTCGCAGCAAGATGCCGAGCACCTGCTGAGCCACTATGACGAGCTGGAGTGCGACACCTTTACCGAGCGTAACAGCTCGCTTGAGGAGACGCACTTTAAGCAGCAGCTCAAGCTGGGCGCGCCCGAGACGGTCCGCGTGGCAAAGACCATGATGCACCGCATTCGCCAGGCCGAGGAAGCTCATAAAAAGCCCAGCTCCTACTACATGCGCGTACTTAAGGAGGCCAAGCGCCGCTCCATAGAGGAGTTCGCCGTGGCCCTGGGCGTCACCGAAGAGGACGCCGAAGCCCGCCTAGCCCAAGCCGCCCTCAACTAACCCATCCGCGCCAAAAACCACCACAAAGGGGACAGGCACCTTTGTGGTGGTTTTTTCGTTCTAGTCGTTCTAGTAGTATTCATTCTTAGCGATACCTACGAGCACAAGGAGTCTCTTATGGCAGAGCCACTTACCGCCGGAATCACCCGCGACCGCGCATTCGAACTGCTCAACGAGCACAACAAGGACCCGTTCCACATCACCCATGGCGAGACGGTCGAGGGCACCATGCGCTACTTTGCGCGCGATTTCGACCCCGAGAACGAGGAGTTCTGGGGCATCGTCGGCCTGCTGCACGACCTGGATTGGGAGGAGCATGAGAACGATCCCATGAACCACACCATCTATGCGGCCGAGATCCTCGAGGGCGAGGGCGCATCGCCCGAGCTCATTCGCGCCATCCAGACGCACACGTCCGATTTCAACACCTCTCTGCCCAAGCCCGAGCTGCTGATGGAAAAGATACTGTTTGCCTGCGACGAGCTCACCGGCTTGATCGGCGCTGCCGTCATCATGCGTCCGAGTAAGAGCGTCATGGACTTTACGACCAAGTCGCTCAAGAAAAAGTTCAAGGACAAGCGCTTTGCCGCCGGCTGCTCGCGCGACGTGATTACGCAGGGTGCCGAGATGCTGGGCTGGGAGCTCCCCGAGCTCTTCGACCGTACCATCGCGGCCATGCAATCCTTCGCCCCCGACCGCGACACCTTCCAGGCTTAATTCCAAAACCACCACAAAGGGGACAGGCACCTTTGTGGTGGTTTTTGTTTGCGCAGGCGTTAGGGGCGAACCTGGCCGGTGCCGCGGAGCTTGTATTTGTAGGTGGTGAGGGCCTCGGCGGCAAAGGGTCCGCGGGCGTGGAGCTTTTGGGTCGAGATGCCAATCTCGGCGCCCAGGCCAAACTCGCCGCCGTCGGTGAAGCGCGTGCTGGCGTTGGCATACACGGCCGAGGCATCGACCGCATTCAGGAAGCGCTCGCAGGCATCCACGTCCTCGGCGATGATGGCCTCGGAATGCATGGTGCCATAGCGGTTGATGTGCGCGATGGCCTCGTCCTCGTTTGCCACGACCTTCACGCTCATCTCGAGCGCCAGGTACTCGCGGCCCCAGTCCTCCTCAGTCGCGACGACGTAGTCATCGCCCTCCACAAAGCCGGCGCCGGCGCATGCGGCGCACGTGGCCTCGTCGCCGTGAATGAGTACGCCGTGGTCATGCAGCACGGCAACGACAGCGGGCAAGAACGTATCGGCCACAGCACGGTCGACCAGCAACGACTCGGCGGCATTGCACACGCCCACGCGCTGCGTCTTAGCGTTGACGATAATATTGAGCGCTTTATCGAAGTCGGCGGATTCATGCACGTAGATGTGGCAGTTACCCGTGCCCGTCTCGATCACCGGCACAAGCGACTCGCGCACGCAGCGCTGGATCAGGCCTGCACCTCCGCGCGGAATGAGCACATCGACGATGCCGCGGAGCTTCATGAGCTCGCCGGTTGCCTCGCGGTCGGTAGACTCGATCATCGAGACGGCCTCGCGCGGGAAGCCCTTGGCCTCGAGCGCATAGGCCAGCAGCTCGGTGATCATGGCACACGAGTGATAGGCCAGCGAACCACCGCGCAGAATGCAGGCGTTGCCGGTGCGGATGCAGATGCCCGCGGCGTCGGCCGTCACGTTGGGGCGCGCCTCGTACACCATGGCGACAAGGCCCAACGGCACGCTCACACGGGTGAGGTCCACGCCGCTTGCGAGCACGCGGCGATCGAGCACGCGGCCCACGGGATCGGGCAGCTCGGCAAGCTTCTCCAGACCGGTGGCCATGCCCTCAACGCGCTCGGGCGTCAGCAGCAGACGGTCGAGGAGCCCCGCCGAGGTCCCCGCATCGCGCGCGGCGGACATATCGAGCTCGTTGGCGGCGACGATGGAGTCGACACCGTTGCGCAGTGCTACGGCCATGGCGCGCACGGCCTCCTGGCGCTGCTCGTCGCTCGCCGTGGCAAGCGAGGCCGACGCTGCCTTGGCGGCAACGGCAAGATCGTGGACATACGTGGCTATATCGACCGACATGGGCGGCCCTTTCTCCTAGAAGTTTGCAACCATGGTAGCCGATTTGCGCATGGCCTCGCCCGCGGCGGTAGAATTGGTCAACCCGAAACACCGCAACGAACGGAAGACTCACATGGCCCTCATCACTTCGTACCACGTCCCCGGCCTGTATGTCGAGGACCACAGCATCGATGTCCCCCTCGACTGGCGCGGCCTGGAGCCGATGCTCCTGGCCGTCGGCAGCACCATGCGCCGCGGCGCCATGCCGGCACCAATCGCCGGCGCGCCCGAGAGCATCAAGCTCTTCTACCGCGTGGTTTGCGCGCCCGACCGCATCAACGACGATCTGCCGCTGCTCCTGTTTTTGCAGGGCGGCCCCGGCGGCGAGAGCCCGCGTCCGCTGTCGCCCACAAGCGATGGCTGGATCGAGGAGGCCGTCAAGCACTTCCGCGTGGTCCTTCCCGACCAGCGCGGCACCGGACGCAGTAGCTGCGTGGACGGACGCACCATCGCGGCGCTAGGTGATCGCGCCGAGGCAGCAGGCGCCAATGCCGCCCGCTCGCAGGCGGACTTCCTCAAGCGTCACCTCGCCAGCTCAATCGTGCGCGATTTTGAGTATCTGCGCCTGGTGGGCTTTGGGGGCAAGCCCTGGGTCACACTCGGGCAGAGCTACGGCGGCTTTTTGACGTTGAGCTATCTGTCGCTCTTCCCCGAGGGCGTGGCGGCAAGCTTTACCTGTGGTGGCATTCCGCACGTGCCGGCGAGCGCCAGCGAGGTCTACGCGCACACCTTCCCACGTATGGCCGCCAAGACGCAGCAGTATTACGACCGCTACCCCGCCGATGTCGAGCGCGTGGCAGCCCTGGCCGATGCGCTCGAGGCTCAGAAGCCCGTGCTGCCCGACGGCTCGCCGATGACGGTCGAGCGCCTGCAGCTCATGGGCAGCGACTTCGGCATGAAGCCGAGCTTTGAGCGCATGCATTGGATTATCGATCACGCTTTTGTTGGCGGCGACGGCACGCTGACCTGCGGCGCCTCGGTATCTGACAGCTTTTTGATGCGCGCCTTCGAGCGCACCAACACGCGCACGAATCCGCTGTACTGGACGCTTCAGGAGTTCATCTACGCCGACGGCGACACCATGCCCATTCGCTGGGCCGCGGCAGAAGAGAAGGCACACCGTGCCGAGTTCGACACGCTCGCGCGACCGCTCATGTTTACCGGCGAGGCCATGTTCCCGTGGATGTTTGAGCAGATGCCCGAACTTAAGTCCTTCAAGCCGGCGATGGATCTGCTGATGGAAGACACCAGCTGGGACAAGATCTACGACCCGCAGCGCCTGGCGTGCAACGAGGTGCCCCTGCAGGCCGCGGTGTACTTCGATGACATGTACGTGGACTCGAGCATGCAGCTCGACACGCTCAGCCGCGTGGGCAACTCGCATGCCTGGGTGACCAACGAGTTCGAGCACGACGGTCTGCACGGCAGCGTGGTGTTCAAGCACCTCTTCGACGAAGCCCTCAACCGTGGAGACCTACGCCAGATCTTCTAGCAAAGGAGTGCCCCCCCCTGCTGGCACAAAAGGAACGTCCCCAGGTGCCAGGTTAATGAAGTCATTGCAGAAAGAGGACGGAAAGCGAAAACGCCCCTAAGCGAGCAAGGTGACGTGAAAGAGGAGGGCATTGACCTTTTGGTCATGCCCGACGATTGAACGTCAGATTGCCGCTTAGGGGCGTTTGCAGCGTCGAGCCGTTA
>CABUHP010000177.1 GCA_902491415.1 uncultured Collinsella sp. | reverse complement strand
GCTGCCGTCATCTCCCCGGTTGGCGAGATCGACAACAAGGTTTACGGCGCCGACGAGACCGTGACCTTCCCGGCTGGCTACACCGAGATCGGTCCCGTGATGAAGAAGCTTCGCGAGACCCTGACTGGTATCCAGTCCGGTGCTGTCGAGGACAAGCACAACTGGGTTTACACCGTCGCGTAAGCTGTCTTAGCTGTCCGGCCCGAGGGCGACCTTCCTTTCCGGTGCGTCCTCGGACATGAAAGAACCCCCGCTGCGCACAACGTGCGGCGGGGGTTCTTTCATCCTGCGGAGTGCGCCGGAAAGGAAGGCCGCGCTTTTGTTTTGGTTCGCGCCATGTGGGGGGTGGTGGCGACGTGCATTTTTGCGAGTGTTCTGCAATCGAAGACCCCTGCATACCGACCTCGGGCAAAAAATCGGGAGTTCTCGATGTTTTCTACGAATGATGGGCGGGGTTATGGGCTGACAGCGTTTGATTTGCAGGGATATTTGCGCTCTTTAGCATTTATTGCGGTACCCGAAGCTCCTGGTTATGTTGAATACTCCTAAAAATGCACGGCGCTTAGAGGGGGACCTTCGCGAAAAAGGAAACCGCCCCGTCGAAGTATGCATTCGACGGGGCGGTTTATGCATTTGGCCGATTAAGGATGCACTGCCAAACTACTAGAATTTGACGGTCGGGGCCTGGCGGGCTGCTTCGGCGGCCTCGAAGCCCTGGCGCTCCTTAAACTGAAAGATGCCGGCAAAGATGACAGCCGGGAACGTCTGAATGGCGTTGTTGTAGCTGAGCACGCAGTCGTTGTAGCTCTGGCGTGCATAGCTAATCTTGTTCTCGGTATCCTCGAGCGATGCCTGCAGCTGCGTAAAGTTGGTGTTTGCCTTAAGATCGGGATAGGCCTCGGCTACGGCGAAGAGCTGGCGCAGCGCACCGGTCAGCACGTTGTCGGCTGCCATCTTGGCTTCGGGCGTGGTGGCCTTGACGGCGGTGTTACGCGCGCTGATCACGGCGGAGAGCGTCTCCTGCTCGTGCTTGGCGTAGCCCTTGACGGTCTCGACCAGGTTGGGGATCAGGTCGTTGCGACGCTGCAGCTGCGTATCGATGTTCTGCCAGGCGTTATCGATGCGGTTACGCTTGGTGACCATGTTGTTGTAGATGCCGGCGATGGCGCAGGCAATCACAATGACAACAACGATGCCGATGATGACGGGAAGCATGATGTCTCCGTTTCGAATGGCCGCGGCGGCATGCGCCAGCTGCCGTTGGTATAACGCTACTAGTATACCCGCAACGTTTTGCCGTGCCGAACTTTCCGGTAAGCGTTGTGTTTTCGTCGGGGTCGGCACCGGGGCAAAGCGCGCGAGGTACAGGTGTAAGATATGCGACAGATTGACGAGTGTTGTCTTTGCCCTGAGGATGGCGATACCAGTGGACCTTCGCATCAAGAAAACCTACCGCGCCCTGTTCGATGCCTTTACCGAGCTTCTCGAGGAGCATCGTTTTGAGGACCTGACGGTTGCCATGCTGTGCGACCGCGCCATGATTCGCCGCACGACGTTCTACAAGCACTTTCGCGACAAGAACGATTACTTTGCCTTTTATATCGATGAGCTCATGTCGGGCTTGCCGCAAAAACAGCCCGATGAGGCCGGCGTGGTATCTGCCGAGGACGTGCGCGCGCTTCGGCACGCGATTTTGGACGATGCCATGGATTTGATTCTGGCGCACGAGCGGCTCATGGATAACATTTTGGCAAGCAGCATGTCGGGCATGTTGACCAACGTTATTTGCGACCGCATTGCCCGCTCCATCCGCGAGCGTGTGATGAACGTGCTTGCCGAGGATGCCCTGGCCCCCGTGTCACTCGAGACGACGTCTGAGTTTATCGCCGGTGGCATTATTCGGTTGTTCACAAATTGGTGGGAATCGGGCCACGATCTTGAGCGTCGACCCGAGATGGCCGACGTGGTCGATGCACTGTTTGAGCGGACCATGACGCCGGTGAATCACTAAGGTGGCGGAGAGAGGGGGATTCGAACCCCCGGAACGCTCTCGCGCTCAACGGTTTTCAAGACCGCCGCATTCAACCGCTCTGCCATCTCTCCGTGAGTCGTAATGATAGCATCGTTTTGAATTTGCAACAGGGAAGGCGAACGATGACGATCACCGAAATCGACGAGAAGTTCATGCGCGAGGCGCTGGCGGAGGCGCGTACCGCCGCGGCGGTGGGCGAGGTCCCGATCGGCGCCGTAGTGGTGCGCGCGGGTGAGATCGTCGCGCGGGCGCATAATCGCCGCGAGCTCGACCAGGACCCTTCGGCGCATGCCGAGTTTGCGGCACTATGCGCCGCCGCGCGGTCGCTCGGTCGTTGGCGCCTTTCCGATTGCACGGTCTACGTAACGCTCGAGCCCTGCTGCATGTGCGCGGGGCTTATGGTTAACGCGCGCGTGGGGCGCTGCGTGTACGGCGCGTCCGATGCTAAAGCGGGCGCTCTGGGATCGCTATACGACCTGAATGCCGATTCGCGCCTGAATCATCGGTTTAACGTACATGCCGGCGTGCTGGCGGATGAGTGTCGTGAGGTGTTGAGCGGCTATTTTAGTGGGCTGCGTGGCACCGATGGTGCTGGTTGCGGTTGTGGGGCCGATCTTGAGGCGCATGCCGCTCATGCCGAGGCGCTCGCGTGTGTCGAAGATACTGCCGTTGGGGCGGTCGATTTTGGTGCCGCGTGCCGCCGGCCCCGCCGTGTGCAGCTGGCGATCGACTCCTTTAAGGGCAGCGTTTCGAGCGCGCAGGCGGAGGAGGCCGTTGCCGAAGGTGTGCGCCGCGTGTGGCCCGATGCCCAGGTAAGCGCGCTGCCGCTGGCGGATGGCGGCGAGGGAACGCTCGATGCCGTTGCCGCGTACGGCGGTGAGGTCGTGGCATGTGAAGTCGCAGGCCCCTTGGGCGACCGCGTGTCTGCCCGGATGCTGGTGGACGGCGAGCACGAGTCGGCTGTAATCGAGATGGCCGAGGCGGCGGGTATTGGGTATTCGCCTTGCACAGAGCCGGCGGCGTTGGCCGCTACGACCTATGGCGTGGGCGAGCTCATGCTTCGAGCGGTTCGTGCTGGGGCAAAGACTATCTATATTGGTCTGGGCGGCAGTGCCACCAACGATGGTGGCGCCGGCATGCTGCAGGCGCTGGGCGCCCACCTTGTCGATGACCGTGGCTGCAATATCGCCCCCGGTCTCGCGGGCCTTGAACACGTGGCGAATATCGATTTGGCACCGGCGCTTCGGGCACTAAATGGCACGCGTGTCGTGGTGCTTTCCGATGTCGAGAATCCGCTCGTGGGGCGTCGAGGCGCACTGGCGGTGTTTGGTGGGCAGAAGGGTTTGCCGGCGGGTGATGCCGAGGTACTGCGCGGGTACGACAGCTGGATGGTCGGTTACGGTCGCCTGCTCGACGCGGCGATTGCCGAGGCTCGGGCTCGGGGGTTATTGCGCGTGCCCGAGGGCGTGCGGACATTTGGCTCGGTGCTCGGCGTGCCTGGCGCGGGCGCGGCAGGTGGCTTGGGTGCCGCGCTGCTGGCGCTCGGTGCTGAGTTGCGTTCGGGCGTGGAGACGGTGCTCGATCTGATTGGGTTTGACGAACGCGTGCGCGATGTCGACCTGGTCATTACGGGCGAGGGCAACATGGACGAGCAATCCGCCGCCGGTAAGGCACCGGTGGGTGTGGCCCGCCGTGCCAATCGCTATGGCAAGCCGGTAGTCGCCGTCGTGGGCGGTCGTGCGGATAATTTGGATGCGGTGTATGGTCAGGGCATCGACTTGGTCCTGCCGGTCTGCCGCAGGCCCATGCCTCTTGACCAAGCGCTTGACCCCCAGGAAGCTACAACCAACCTCATCTGCGCCGGTGAAGCAGCCGCCCAATCCTTCGACCTTGGCCGCATCTAAAACCCAACTCCCTATAAGTTGCGGTGGAATAGTTCCTGTTTGGCGGCTCAGGCGGCAAAAACAGGAACTATTCCACCGCAACTTCGAGAATGGTTATCCGAGGCTGGTCGCCTTAGGCCTTGGGTCGGACCGTCCGCCATGAAATGCGGCCATCTACTACGTTTAGCCGAGCACCCTTGACCATCCCGGATTTTGTGAAATTAAAACCGACGCTCCTATAAGTTGTCAATAGGCAGTTTGCGGGAGCGCTCCCTTCA
>CABUHP010000176.1 GCA_902491415.1 uncultured Collinsella sp. | reverse complement strand
CGGGTGCCCTACCGGGAGTAGCCCTGACGGTTGACAAAACTATAGGAACACCCAATGACTAGGTGGGGAAGGCGTGAGACAATGGTGGGCGTTGTGTTGTTCGCGCTAAGGAGTTGCCATGTTGTTGTGTCCCGTTTGCCATGAACCGTTGGTGGACGATGAGCGTGGGGCCGCATGTGCGGGCGGACACCGGTTTGACCGTGCGCGCGAGGGTTATCTATATCTACTGCGCTCGTCCAAGAGCGGCGACTCCATGGGCGATCCCAAGTCGCAGGCACGCAGCCGTCGTGACTTTCTAAACCGTGGCTACTATGCGCCGTTGCGCGATGCAATGGTCGAGCTGGTGCGTGAGCGGGCGGCTGGGTGCGCTGCGTCTACGAACGGCCCCATGACGTTGCTCGATATTTGCTGCGGCGAGGGCTACTACACCAGCGCCATGGGCGCGGTGCCGGGTGTGGATGCTTACGGTTTCGACCTGGGCAAAGAGATGGTACGCCTTGCCGCCAAGCGCGGCGATGCGACCTATTTCGTGGCCAACATGAAGGACGTCCCCGTGGCCGATGGCGCCTTCGATATGGTGACCGAGCTCTTTGCCCCCTTTAACGAGCGCGAGTTTGCCCGCGTGCTGGCACCCGAGGGCTCGCTCTACACCGTGGTGCCGGGTGCCCGTCATCTCTTTGGGCTCAAGGAGGTGCTCTACGACACGCCGTACCTTAACGATGAGAAGCTGCCGAAGACCACCGAGCTCGAGTTGGTCGGAACGCAGCGGGTGTCTGCGAATATTACGCTCCAGACCCAGGCCGATATCGAGGCGGTGTTCCAGATGACGCCGTACTACTACCGCACGCGCCCTGCCGACAAAGAGCGCCTGGCAAACCTGGAAACGCTCCAGACCGATATCGACTTCATCATCGCCGAGTACCGCCACAGCTAACAACCTGCCAAAAAGGGACAGGTTTATTTTGGTAGGTTTTATCTGGGCAAACGTAAAGGGCCGACCGCGGAGATGCGCGATCGGCCCTTTTTAGTTGCCTGGCTGCAGGGGTTATGAGAAGCGAGCGCTTATAGGCGGTCCTTGTTCTCGGCCTTAACGGCGTGTGCCTGCTGAACAAAGAACAGGTCGTACACCACGATGACAAAGGCGCCAAAGTTGATGGCGTCGCCGCCAAACGCGGGAAGCGTGAGCACCGCTTGGGCAAGCGTGGCGACCGCGGCAACAATACCGAGCTTAAACGCGCCGTCCACCTGCGAAGGCTTGTTGGCGCCCTTGATACCGGCGACGCCTGCGGCAAGGTCGACGAGACCCTTGGCGATAAGCACGACCGCTGCGAGCGTGGCGTACGAACCGTACGTGGAATCGAGACCGCCCGTGGCGATACCGACGCCGGCGGTGACGAGGCTGGCGATGCCCAAAACAAAGTAGATGAGAGCAAGGATTTTGAGAGTCTTGCGAGTGAAGCTCATGGCTGGTCCTTTCGATACGAGTACGCCAACTTGGCGCACCCAATGTGCTACACATATGGTGAAGCACATTGTAGTTCAACGCGGCGATGCATGCGTTTGAAAGCGCATTGAGCCCGCGCAGCCAAACCCAACCTTTCAAAAAGGAAAGCTGGGCGTAAGTCAAATCGATGGCAGCGTATGCGCGGCGCTGCGATGATGGGTCCATGGTAAGAGCTGGTCTCAAGGAGGAGCCATGATGTACGGAGCAGGGCAAGTGCATGAGCCGCGGTCGTTGGGAAGGCGCATGGGTGATTCTGTGATCGCTGCCGTGTGCACGGGATTGATGGCGGTGCTTTGCATTGGGATGCTGTGGGCCATGTCGCATGTGGGACAATAGCGGACGGTTGGGTGCCGACATAAACGGTGCTCGCGTATTCGTTTTGCTTGTTAAGGAGTACCCATGGGCGTCGTCGATCCCTTTTCTGTTGCTCGGTCCGCGGGGCTTGAGCTAATCGGGAAGTCCGAGGGCCTCACGCTCACCGACGGCACGATGGAGCTGCGTGCCGATTTTGGCCGCATGCTTCCACGGCTCAAGCAGGGCCGTCTGCAGCAAGAACTGCTGGTAAAGGCTGCGCGCGCAAAAGGCATCGAGAGCCCATGGGCGATTGACGCCACGGCAGGCTTTGGCGAGGATTCGCTGCTGCTGGCGGCCGCGGGCTTTACCGTCGATCTGTATGAGCAGGATTGCGTGATCGCGGCGCTCCTCAAGGATGCCTTGGATCGCGCGGCAGATGATCCGGCGCTTGCGACAGCCGTGGCGCGCATGCGCTTACATGCAGGCGAGGACAGCATTGCCGGCCTTCGCCATACAGCTGAGCTGCTCGGGCAGGGCGAGCTCACCGCTCCTGACGTGGTGTATCTGGACCCCATGTTTCCCGGACGCACCAAGAGCGCGGCGGTTAAAAAGAAGTTCCAACTCTTGCATCATCTGGAACAGCCGTGCGCCGATGAGGAGACGTTGGTCGAAGCTGCGCTTGCGGTGCATCCGCGCAAGGTCGTTATCAAGCGGCCGGCAAAGGGCCCGCTGCTTGCCGGCGTTAAGCCGAGCTATCAACTTGCGGGCAAGGCCGTTCGCTACGATGTTTTGGTGCCGCCGCGCCCGTAGCTTGTGTGCGATGGCTGGCGCTCCGTCAGTGCCGTGCCAATGTGGGGTCTATTTCCAAGGGTGCGACGTCAAATGCCAGCCGCCGCAGTATTCGCATTTGTAGCAGGCCAAGCCACGCCGCCCGCGGTTTTCACATTCGGCCATAACAGCCTCGGCCTCGGCGCGCGTGTCGTAACGGTTTTTGCGCTCGCACGACTTGTAGCGCCAGGCCTCATCGCGCTCGGCGTCCAGGGCGTCGCGGCGCTCGTCTTCGCGCGCAAACAGGTCACTCATATCGCCGCCCGTGGCAGCGCCTAAAAACTCGCTTTTGGCTTTTGACCAAGCGGCTCGCTTTTTGCTCCCCATCTGCTTCGCGCCCCTCTCCAAACGTTGGTATCATTGCTCAATCAAAGTGATACCAATAAACGTGAGGTCGCCGCGTGATGATCAGAAAAACCCTCGATACCGACATTCCCGCCGTCATGGCTATTTATGACGCGGCCCGCGCCTTTATGCGCGCGCATGGCAACGCCACGCAGTGGCCCGAGGGCACGCCTTCGGCCGAGCAGCTGGCTGCCGATATCGCTGCCGGTGGCAGCTATGTGTGCGAAGTCGACGGCCGCGTGGTGGCGACGTTTGCCTTTTTACCGGGCCCGGACGAGTGCTATGACGTCATTGAGGACGGTCAATGGCGTAGCGACACTCCGTACGCCGTGCTGCACCGCGTGGCATCCGACGGCACCACGCATGGCGTTGCGGCCGCGATGTTTGCCTTTGCCAAGGAACGTATCGACCATCTGCGTATCGACACGCACCAAGACAACCTGCCTATGCAGGGCGCCATCGCCAAGGCCGGGTTTAAGCGCGCCGGTATCGTATATGTGTCGGACGGTACGCCGCGCGTCGCGTTCGATTGGCTGCGCGAGGCGTAAAAGCCGGGCCTCACGGCAACAATTCACTCGAACGACAAATGGCCCCAAACGGGGCCAAATTTAGTTAATTGCGGCGCCTGGGGTGCTTGCCGTGTGGTTGATAGTGCTGTGTCTACGCGACTATTCCCTGGGCAGCTCACTTCCGCAGTGACAACACTTGGTCGCGCCTTCGTGCACCTCTTCCAGACAATACGGGCAGACGGGCGCCGGTGCGGCTTCCTCGGTGGTGGCACCGGCGAGCCTGTCGCCAATCTCCTGTGCCTTGTTGAAGGCCTTGACGATGGCAAAGACGATCGCCGCCACAATCAAAAAGTTGATGCATGCACCGATAAAGGCGCCAAAGTCGATATTGGTGCCCGGCACCACCAACCCCGAGATCTCGGTGGCGCTACCGCCGGCAATCACGGAGATAAGCGGGTTGATGATGTTGTCGGTAAGCGAGGTCACGATGGCAGTGAATGCGCCGCCGATAATCACGCCGACGGCCATGTCTATCACGTTGCCGCGATTAATGAATTCCTTGAACTCGTTGAGCAATGCCTTCATGGTGGCTCCTCGCTGTTGTGAGGCTCGCGTTGTTACTGTCCCAGATGAACCAGGGCAGACAAAAAGGGGAGGTGCCGGCTTTCGCAAGGCGCGAACCTACGAAAATCGCCGCGCGGCAACGCGGGGCGATGAGCTCGGTCGGGGGATAGGGCCCGCTTCGCCCGCCGGCCCG
>CABUHP010000175.1 GCA_902491415.1 uncultured Collinsella sp. | reverse complement strand
GCAAGGTTGCGATTGTAAAAGCGGTTGGTCAGGTCGCCGTACTCCTTGTAGCTGCCAAAGTTGAGCTGGGCGAGGTTCATGCGTCCAAAGTCGCCGGCATCCATGCGGCGGCGCAGCTCCTGATACAAGGGCATGTGGAGCACCGTGGTGGCATCCATAAGGGCCACGTTGTGCTCGTCGGCGATGGCACGGGCCTCGTCGAGCTCGGCAGAGTTGAGGGTAATGGCCTTCTCGCAGAGTACGTGCTTACCAGCTGCCAGAGCGGCTCGCAGGTAGGTGATATGCGTGTTGTGCGGCGTGGTGATATAGACTGCGTCAATGTTAGGATCGGCGTAGAGGTCCTCGACCGTTTCATAGACCTTCTCGATGCCATATTGCTCAGCAAAAGCCTGAGCCTTGGACAGCGTGCGGTTGGCGACGCCCGCAAGCTTGCGACCGGCAAGAGCGAGAGACTGGGCCATCTGGTTGGCGATAACGCCGCACCCGATCACAGCCCAACGAAGCTCGGGAGCCGTAAAGATATCATCGGGGAATGGCTTGTCCTGGACCGAAGTGAACGCTGCTTTTGCGGCTGCTTCGGCGTCGAGCGGAGCCTGTTTGGAATCTGCCATTATGTGCCTCCTGAGTCATCGGAAGTCCTTCATTTCCAACAGCCTTATATTCGCACAAATGCGCGCGCATTTGCTTGTATTTGCGTGTTTATTTGTTTATCGGTCATTATTTAACCATAGTTGGCAGATGTTTGCGCAGTTATGCGCATTGTCGCGCAAAACTATGCGCATAAATGCGCATGCGACAATCCTTGTGAATCATAGAGAGGCGGAACACCAAAGCCCTAAAGAACAGAGTAGGCCGTGATACTCCACCCCTCTGGGGACATCAGACATCAAAGGACCGTCCCAAACTGCCGGCAAAAGGGGAACGTCCCTATGTGCCGACACCTAGAGACAGTCCCTATGTGCCGCTTTCGTTGAAGCCTATCCCAGATGACCAGATATACAGATCTAAAGACAGTCCCCATCGACTGGTCGTTGAAGAACGTCCCAAACGACTACTCATTTAAGTCTGTCCCCAATGACCACCAAACAACGGCCACTCATTTAAGCCTGTCCCCAATGAGTGGGGATAGAAAAAGGCCCGGGTGCCGTGGCATCCGGGCCTTTGCTAGCAACTTGATGTTGCGGGCAGCTTAGAACTTGTGGCCGCACTTCTTGCAGACGCGCAGCTTGTTCTTGCCGTCCTTCTCGTGACCGACGCGGGTAACCTTACCGCACTCGGGGCAGACGAGATTGACGTTGGAGGCATCGATGGGAGCCTCCTGCGAAACGATACCGCCCTGCTGGTTGGCAGCGTTGGGCTTGACGGCCTTCTTGACGACCGAAACGCCCTCGACAACGACCTTGTTCTCGGCGGGGAGAGCACGCAGGACAACGCCCTGCTTGCCGCGATCCTTACCAGAGAGAACCTGGACCTTATCGCCCTTCTTGATATACATATATCTCCCCTAACTACAGGGTCTCGGGAGCGAGCGAGACGATCTTCATGTACTTCTTGTCACGAAGCTCGCGCGCGACGGGCCCGAAGATACGGGTGCCGACGGGCGAACCATCGTTGTTGATGACAACGCAGGCGTTCTCATCAAAGCGAATGTAGGAGCCATCCTTGCGGCGGATCTCCTTAACGGTGCGAACGACGACGCAACGGACAACGTCCTTCTTCTTGACGTTGGCGCCAGGGGTAGCCTCCTGGACAGCACCGATGAACACATCGCCGATGCCTGCATAACGACGCTTGGAACCGCCAAGCACCTTGATGCAGCGAATCTTGCGAGCGCCGGAGTTGTCGGCGACGTTCAGCATGGTTTGCATCTGAATCATGGTAGATGTTCCTCCGAACTAAGAACCGAAGAGAGGTGCGCAGCCTTTATGCGGCCCGTGGTATGCAAGCCAGGCATACGCACATCTTCGGAAACGTACAAGTCGTAAGAGCGACTGCTTATTTAGCGCGCTCGACGACCTCGATGAGGCGCCAACGCTTCATCTTGGACATAGGACGGGTCTCCATAACGCGGACGGTGTCGCCCACGCCAGCCGTGCACTCCTCGTCGTGAGCGTGCAGCTTCTTGGAGCTGGTCATCATCTTGCCGTACTTGGGGTGACGCTTGCGCTCGGTGATGGTGACAACAATGGTCTTGGCACCGGAGACGGAGGTAACGACACCCGTACGGACCTTACGCGAGTTACGCGAATCAGTCATGTTCTCTCCTTAGGTCCTACTCGGCGACAGCGGACTTCTCCGCTGCGATCTCGCGGGCGCGCTGCTCCGTGAGGACGCGAGCGATGTCCTTCTTCACGGTGTTGACGCGAGCGGTGTTGTCCAGCTGGCTGGTGGCCATCTGGAAACGAAGGTTAAAGAGCTCGGCGCGCATTTCCTTCAGCTTCTCAACAAGCTGAGCGTCCGAGAGCTCACGAATCTCTGCGGGCTTCATTAGTTCTCCTCCTTGGCGGCGGCGGCGTCCTCAGCAGCCCACTTGGCCTCGAGAGCGGCCTCCTCAGCCATCTCCTTCTCGATGCGCTGCTCAGCGTTCTTAGCAGCAACAATCTTGGTCTTGATGGGAAGCTTGTGCTGTGCAAGACGCAGAGCCTCACGAGCGACCTCCTCGGGCACGCCCTTGACCTCGAACATGATGCGGCCGGGCTTGACGACGGCCACCCACTCCTCGGGGTTACCCTTACCAGAACCCATGCGAGTCTCAGCAGGCTTCTTGGTGATGGGCTTATCGGGGAAGATCGTGATGTAGACACGACCGCCACGCTTCATGTAACGGGTCATGGCAATACGAGCGGCCTCGATCTGACGGTTGGTGATCCAATGGGCCTCGAGAGCCTGGATACCAAACTCGCCGAAATGCAGCTCGGTATTACCCTTGGCCTGGCCCTTCATGGAGCCACGCTGCACCTTGCGGTGAAGAATACGCTTAGGGGCAAGCACTACTGACCCCTCCTCTCGGAGTTACGACGACGAGGACGGGAAGAGCCCTCGAGTGCAGGGTTGGGAACAGGCTGGCCCGGGAGCTTCTCGCCCAGGTAAATCCAGACCTTCACGCCGCAAGCGCCCATGGTGGTGCTGGCGACAGCCGTGCCGTAGTCGATCTTGGCACGGAGGGTGTGCAGAGGCACGCGACCCTCGCGGTACCACTCACGACGGCCCATCTCGGCACCGCCGAGACGACCAGAGCACTGGATACGGATGCCCTTAGCGCCGGCCTTGCGGGCGGACTGGACAGCCTTGCGCATAGCGCGACGGAAGGCAACGCGGCCCTCGAGCTGCTCGGCGATAGACTGAGCAACGAGGTTGGCGTCGAGCTCGGGGCGCTTGATCTCGACAACGTCGACGGAGAGCTGGCCCTTGGAGACGCCAGCGACCTTCTCGAGCTCGGTGCGGAGGGTATCGATCTCGGCACCCTTCTTACCGATGACAACGCCGGGGCGAGCGGTGAGGATGATGACCTTCACCTTGTCGCCAGCGCGCTCGATCTCGACGCGGGAGACAGCTGCGCGGGAAAGACGCTTCTCGAGGTACTTGCGGATCTCGAGATCGTTACCGAGGGTCTTAGCGTAATCCTTCTCTGCGAACCAGCGGGAGCGCCAGTTCTCGGTGATGCCAAGACGGAAGCCGGTGGGGTAGACTTTCTGACCCATACAGCTTTACGCCTCCTTTCGAGGAGCAACGACGACGGTGATGTGGGAAGTACGCTTCAGAATGCGAGAAGCGGAACCCTTGGCGCGGGGACGGATGCGCTTAAGCGTCGGACCCTCGTCAACATAGGCAGCGGCGACAACCAGGTTGTCGGCACGCAGACCGTTGTTGTTCTCGGCGTTCGCAACGGCGGAACGGAGAACCTTCTCGACATCCACGGCGACGGCGCGGTCGCAGAAGTGGAGGATGTCGAAGGCCTGAGCGACAGGCTTGCGGCGGATCAGATCGACCACCAGGCGGGCCTTGCTGGGGGAAACACGCACGTACTTAGCGACGGCGCGAACCTCGGTGGCCTCAGTTTCAATAGACTTAGTTGCCATTTACGGTTAACCCCCTATTTGGCCTTGTGGCCACGGAACGTACGAGTCGGCGCGAACTCGCCGAGCTTGTGACCAACCATGGACTCGGTAACATACACGGGCACATGCTTGCGGCCGTCGTGGACGGCGATGGTGTGACCAACCATCTCGGGGAAGATGGTGGACGCGCGGGACCAGGTCTTCACGA
>CABUHP010000174.1 GCA_902491415.1 uncultured Collinsella sp. | reverse complement strand
ATGGCACGTGAAGATCGTGAGTTTGGAGGATTCTGATGGCTGCACGCTTTGGTGACATGCTGCTCGAGCAGCGTCGCCGAATGGGCCTTTCCATTCAGCAGGTCGCCAACACCATCAAAATCAGGCCGCAGATCATCGAGTTTTTCGAGACCGGTAACTTTGCTTCGATGCCGCCGCGCGGCTATGCGCAGGGCATGATTTCGAGCTATGCTCGCTTTTTGGGCGTCAATCCGCGCGAGGTCGTCAATGCCTACTTTGACGACCTGATGGCATACGAACGCGAGACGTCGCAGCAGGGCGGTCGTTTTCAGGACGCCGCCGGCTACGTCAATTCGCGTTCCTCGGTCGATAACGGGCGCTTCCTGATGGTTCAGGGCGGTCATTCGACCCGCTATGGACAGCGTCCTCAGCAGGCCGGTTATATTACCGAGACGGGTTCGGGCGAGGAGATTCGCTCACAGCGTGACCGGTTCCGCAGTACGCCGATGCCTGAGGACCGTGCGCTTCCCGCTGCCCGCGGCGTGGCGCGTGACCCTCGTGCCGGCTACGGCGACGGCGGCTATTCCGATCGCGGTTACCGTGGTGCCTCTACGGGACGCTCTCGCGGTGGCTATGCGGATGCCGATACCACGCAGGTAACGCCGCGTCTTCGCTCTCAATCACAGCCGTATGGCCAGCGCTCTTCGGCTTCGCGTTCGGGCCAGCGTGGCTATCAAGGCCGCGGTGAGCTTGCGCCCCGCTCGGGTCAGCGCAGCCTTCAGGGCCAGGGCGGCTATCGCGGCCGTTCCGATAGCAATCGCGGCCGTATGCCTCAGGGAGGCGGCCGCAGCAGTTCCGGTCGTGGACGCGGCGGATCACGTACTCCTCAAAACAACGGGCTCGATCCGCGTATCGTCTACGCCGGCATCGGTGCCGTGGCGTTGCTGCTGATCGTGCTCATCGTGGTGCTTCTGCGCGGCTGCGCATCTTCGGCGCCCGAGACCACGCCCGAGACGCCCACTGCCACCAAGACGACGACTAAGAAGTCTTCTAAGAAGACCGAAACGGTCGACGAGGATGAAGACACCGATGAGGCGACGGATGAGTCGACTGATTCGGACGCCACCAAGACGACGGCCAAGAAGGAAGAGAACGAGGTCACGAAGGTCAAGGTCTCCGTTGCCAAGGGAAAGACCGCGTGGATTGAGGTCAAGGTCGACGGAAAGTCGGTCTATGGCGCCCAGGCGACTGGCCCCTTTGAGCAGGAGTACACGCCCGAGTCCTCGATCGAGATCACCACGTCCAAGCCTTCCGATGTCACCGTTACCAAGAACGGCGAAAAGGTCCGTTACGATACCAAGACCTCGGGCGTGGCGCGTGTGACGATCACCGTTCCCAAGAAGGAGACGACTGATTCCGAGAATGGTGAAAGTTCTGATGGTACCGACACCACCGATGGTACCGATGCCACCGACGGTACCGATGCCCAGTCCACGGATGGCGCCGATACCGCATCTGACGGTCAGACGCCCACCGATTCTACCGACTATTCGTACGATAGCTACTAAGCCGCTCGTACGCGAAAGGAAACATCATGGCTAAAGATTCCAGCTTCGACGTCGTGTCCGAGGTCAACATGCAAGAGGTCGACAACGCCTTCCAGCAGACCACGCGCGAGATTTCCCAGCGCTATGACCTTAAGGATTCCGGCGCCACGATCGAGCTTTCGAAGGGCGACAAGCTCTTTACGATCAACGCCCCGGCCGACTTTGTCTCCAAACAGATTGTCGACGTGCTGAGCTCCAAGCTCATCAAGCGCGGCATCGACCTCAAGGCTGTCTCGTGGGATGCTCCGCAGGCGGCATCGGGCGGCACCGTGCGCGTGCTCGGCCATATCGTCGAGGGTATCGACCAGGCGACCGCCAAGAAGATCAACAAGGACATCAAGGATCAAAAGCTCAAGGTCAAGGTGACCATCGAGGCCGACAAGCTGCGTGTTTCCTCTGCTTCGAAGGACGCGTTGCAGACCGTGATTCAGTTCCTGCGCGACCAGGACTACGGCCAGCCGCTGCAGTTCACCAACTACCGCTAATATCAATCGAAAGGACCGCTCTCCAACATGGATACACCGTTGGGCTCCGTGCTCTACATCACCCTCGGGTGCGCTAAGAACGAGGTTGACACCGACCGCATGCGTTCTCTTTTGACCGCCGCGGGCTACGAGGAGGCATTCGACCCGCAGGATGCCGATATCGCCATCGTCAATACTTGCTCGTTCCTCGCCTCCGCAACGTCCGAGAGCATCGAGACCACGCTCGAGCTCGCCAACGAGGTTCAGGACGGCGTTCGTTCTTGCCCCATCGTCATGTGCGGCTGCGTGCCGTCGCGCTATGGCGATGACCTGCCTGATGAGCTGCCCGAGGTCGCTGCCTTTGTGAAGGCCGACGAGGAAGATGGCATCGTGGCGGTCATCGATGGCGTGCTGGGTGTCGAGCGTGAGATTGCAGCCTATATCCCGCAGGTCAAACGTACCGTCGAGGGTGCTGTCGCTTACGTCAAGATTTCCGATGGCTGCAACCGCTTCTGCAGCTTCTGCATGATTCCCTACATCCGCGGCCGCTATCATTCGCGCAATGCCGAGAGCATCATCTCCGAGGTGCGCGACCTGGTTGCCGGCGGTGTGCGCGAGATCGTGCTGATCGGCCAGGACACGGGCATCTGGGGTACCGACTTTGCCGACGAGGACGTCGCCGATGGCTCGCCGCGCAATCTGGCGCAGCTGCTGCGTGCCGTCGCCGAGGCCGTGCGCCCGCACAACGTCTGGGTCCGCGTGCTCTATCTGCAGCCCGAGGGCATGACTGACGAACTCATCGAGACGATTCGCGATACGCCCGAGGTGCTGCCCTATATCGATATCCCCGTGCAGCACTGCGACGCGCGCATCCTCAAGGCTATGCGCCGTTCTGGTTCGCGCCAGGAGCTCGAGGACCTGTTCCGCGATCTGCGTGAGCGTATCCCCGGCATCGTGATCCGTTCCACGGCCATGGTCGGCTTCCCGACCGAGACCGACGACGAGTTCCGCGACCTTATCGACTTTATGGACACCGTCGGCTTTGACTACACGAGCGTCTTTGCCTATTCGCAGGAGGAGGGCAGCCTGGCCGCTAAGATGGAGGGTCAGGTCGACGAAGAAGTCAAGCTCGAGCGCGCCCAGGAGGCCATGGACCTGGCCGAGTCGCTCGGTTTTGCCGCCACTGCCGCACATGTGGGCGAGCGCGCCCAGGTGATCGTCGACGGTATCGAAGAGACCGAGGATGGCGCCGAGCTGATCGGCCATGCCTGGTTCCAGGCGCCCGATTCCGATGGCGCGGTGCATCTGGACGCCAGCGAGGCGTCCGTGGGCGATATTCTGACCGTCGAGTTTACCGATAGCTTCTGCTATGAGCTTATCGGTCATGTTGTGGAGTAGGAGAGCGTCGTGGCTAACGAGAGCAATAAGGAACTGACGAGTGTCTGGACGCCCGCCAACATCGTGACGTGCGTTCGCATCGTCTTTATCCCGGTGTTCATGATCGTGTCGGCGCTTTCTCACACGAGTGTTGCCGGTACGGATTGGAGCATCTTCGACGGCCCGCTCGCCGCCGCTGCCTTCATTCTGTATGTGATCCTGTCGTGCACCGATAAGGTCGACGGTTATCTGGCGCGTTCGCGCAACGAGATCACCGACTTCGGTAAATTCTTGGACCCCATCGCCGATAAGCTGCTCGTGTTCTCGGCCCTGCTGCTGTTCTTGGATTTTGGCGCGGTGACCGTGTGGTCCGTGTTCATTATCCTGTTCCGCGAGCTGCTGGTGAGCGCCCTTCGCATGGTCGCGAGTGCGGCCGGTGTGGTCGTTGCGGCCGATAAGCTCGGCAAGTACAAGACGGCAACCACGATGGTCTCCATTTGCGGTTACCTGTGCGTTTTTGCTATGGCCGGCTTGCACCTTGGCCCGGTGGCGCTGACGCTCGGCATCTACTCGGTGTCGCGCTTCCTGTATGCCGTTGCCGTTGTCCTGACCGTTATCTCGGGCGCCCAGTACTTCTGGAACTGCCGCAAGATCGTCTTTTCGGTCTAGGTCCTGGTGGGTATGACGGACTCTTTTGAGCAGATTTCCGCACATAACGAGGAGCTGGCGCGCGATATTGTCGAGCGTGCGAGCGCTCGGGGCGTGACGGTTTCGACGGCTGAGTCGCTGACGGCGGGTATGATCGCCTCGACGATTGCGGATATCCCGGGCGCCTCGGCGGCGCTGCGTGGCGGT
>CABUHP010000173.1 GCA_902491415.1 uncultured Collinsella sp. | reverse complement strand
CGACGGCAGCGAGCCGGCGCTGTGCGATATGAAAGAGACAGAGGGGGAACGCCACGCCTTTGCCGACAAGTTGGCGAAAAGCCTCGGGGTTCCGCTCAATGGGGT
Source organism: uncultured Collinsella sp. (assembly GCA_902491415.1). Lineage (GTDB taxonomy): Bacteria > Actinomycetota > Coriobacteriia > Coriobacteriales > Coriobacteriaceae > Collinsella. The sequence continues at coordinate 4,205 of CABUHP010000173.1, read as the reverse complement.
TAAAACTGCACCGCCGGCGCAGCGCGATACCGTTATTGTTGGATTGAACAATGCCGGCTTTACGGTGCGCCAGATTGAGCGGTATACCGGGATTGGCAAAAGTACCGTCTCTCGTATCGTGCGCGCCCGCGCGCGAACGGCGATGCGGGCTGGCGGAAACGTGATGTAAGGTCGCCTGTTCACCGCAGCTGGGGTCGTCCATACGTCGCAACCAGCGTTCAAAAGCTTGGTACGGTAACTGCACTTCTTAATATGCATAGAACAATCGTCATCTTGCATAAAATAACAGCTCAGTCCGGGTTTGCCCGTGCCTACCCCCGTCTGCGCCGTGCAAAAAAACGGAGTTTTCAGCATCGTGGTGCTGTCGGCACTGCCGCAATCTTGCAACATACGGGTCCCGAAGCTATTTATGCCTTCCGATGCGCCTCCGAAGCGCATGTATGTGATCCCTGAGACCGCGATGCTTGTTCTAAAATACAATATATATGCGCCTGGAGACGTTGATTAACGCTTTCGATGCGTATACATACAGCTTGGCGTGCTGAATACTCGCAAAAATGCACGTCGCACCCTATGGGACCCGTCTGCGGCAGGCGCGAAGCGAGTCGGAGCTCAGCAGAACGGGGCTTGGCGCATTGCTTGGCGGGCCCGGGGCCCTGCCGCAGGCCTTTGGTGCTGTGGAAAACGCCCGTGTTCGCGTCTGGCCGTGTGGTAAATGACAGACGGGGCGCCGGACGCGCTGATTTTGTGCGTTCGTGCTTATTAGGAAAAACAGAGCCGCCCGTATCGGGCGGCTCGGCAATCAAAAACCTTGGATTCGGAGCATACGCTACTGGTTAGCTTGCCCCTCGAGCATGCCGTCGAGGGTGCGCCAGGCGAGCTCGGCGCATTTGACGCGGGCGGGCATGTGCGAGATGTCCTGGAGCTGGGCGGCTTCGTCCAGGTCTTCCAGGTCCTCCTCGGAGAGCTTCTCGCCGCGGATCATGGCGAGGAAGAGCTCTGCCAGGCGGCGAGCTTCCTCGACGGTCTCGCCGGTGATGAGATCGGCCATGATGTCGGCACTGGCCTGGCTGATGGCGCAGCCGTGGCCGGTAAAGGAGGCCTCCTCGATCACGTTGTTCTCGACACGCAGCTGCAGAGTGAGCTCGTCTCCGCAGCTGGGGTTGATGCCGTCGTGCTCGTGCGTGGGAGCATCCATCTCGTACTTGTAGTCGGGGTGCGAGTTGTGCTCCATAAATGTGGTGGAGGTGTACAGATTACCCATTGAACGTGCTCCAAACGTGATGCAGGCCGGCGATGAACTTGTCAATGTCGGCCTTGTCGTTGTAGAAGGCCACGCTGGCGCGGCAGCAGGCAAGGTTCTCGACGCCCAGCCAGGTGAGCAGCGGCTGTGCACAGTGGTGACCGGCGCGGATGCAGACGCCGTCCATGTCCATGATGCTCGCGACGTCGTGCGGGTGGATGCCGCGGACGTTAAAGCTCACAACGCCGTGGTGGTTGTCCCAATAGATGGAGCCGATGATCTGGACAAAGTCGAGCTGCATGAGCTCGCCCATCAGGTAGTGGACGAGTGCCTGCTCGCGTGCCTGGATGTTCTCGTAACCCACCGTGTTGACCAGGTAGTCGAGTGCCGCACCCGTGGCGAAGATGCCGGCGGCGTCCTGTGTGCCGGCCTCGAATTTCTCGGGAACGGGCGCCCAGACGGCGTCCTGCTCGGTAACAGAGTCGATCATCTCGCCGCCGGTGAGCATGGGCGGCATGGCGTTGAGCAGGTCCATCTTGCCCCACAGCACGCCGATGCCCATGGGGCCCATAGCCTTGTGTGCGCTAAAGGCAAAGAAGTCGGCGCCCAGGTCGGCCACATCGACCGGCATGTGCGGCAGCGACTGCGCACCGTCGACGACCAGGTAGCCGCCATACTTGTGCACGAGCTTGCCGAGGTTCTTGACTGGGTTCTCGACTCCCAACACGTTGGAGACCTGACCCACGGCCAGAATCTTGGTCTTGGGACCAACCTTGGCAAGAACCTCCTCGGTGGTGAGCTGACCGGTCTTGGTGGGGTAGAGGTAGACGAGCTTGGCGCCGGTCTCGCGGCAGACCTGCTGCCACGGAATCAGGTTGGAGTGGTGCTCCATGATGGTGATGACGACCTCGTCGCCCGGCTCGAGGACTGTGGGTGCAAAGCTCTTGGCGACCAGGTTGAGCGACTCGCTCGTGTTGCGGGTGAAGACGACCTCGTTGGCCTGGGCAGCGCCGATGAGGTCGGCGATCTGCTGGCGCACCTTCGCGATAGCCTCAGTGGCCTCGACGGACAGCGAGTACAGGCCGCGCAGAGGGTTGGCGTTCATGCGCTGGTAGAAGTCGCGCTCGGCGTCGAGCACACAGGCAGGACGCTGCGCGGTAGCGGCACTATCGAGGAAGGCGATCTCGGGGTGCTGCTGGAACAGCGGGAACTGCGCCTTGTAGGGATTAGTCTCGATGTCGACGGTAGGCCAGCCGCGCGAGGCCTCGTCGCTGGCGTCGAGCTCCATAGGCTCCGGTGCGGTACAGGTGTCGCATTTAACGTGCTCGGTGTCGATCATGCGAGCTCCTCTTCAAAGTTGTCGATCAGGTTGTTGCCCAGGCGGACGACGGCGGCGCGGGTGCGCTCGTCGGTGGCGGAAAGTGCGGCGTCCTCCAGCTTGGCGCGGACGAACAGGTCCTCGGCGGCGTTTTGGTCAAGGCCGCGGCAGGCGAGGTAGAACAGTTGCTCGTCGCGGACGTGGCCGATGGTGGCTCCGTGGTTGCCGGCGACGTCGTCCTCGTCGCAGAGAATGACGGGAACGGTCTTGTTGTCGACGCCCTTGTTGGCCAAAAGCACCGTCTCGCGCTCGGTGCCGGTTGCACCCTTGCAACCGTGCACGAGGTCGATGGTGCCGCGGTAGACCTTCTTGGACGTGCCGGTCAGCACGCCGTTGGCGTCGATCTCGCACTCGGTCTTGCGACCGCGGTGGCGCAGCTCGTAGTTAAAGTCGCGCACCTGCTCTCGGGCGCCCAGGTAGTCAGTATCGATGGTGACCTTGGCGGTATCGCCCAGCAGGTCGCCGGCAAGGCCGGTGGCGCTGGCGCCGGCACCCAGGACGGTGTGCTGCACGTTGACGCGCGCGCCCTCGTCCAGGAACAGGCCGGTGTCGTCGAGCGCGATCCAGCTATCGTCGAGCGTCTGCGTGCAGGTCACGTTGACGGTGGCGTACTCGTGGGCGCACACGCGCAGCACGGATCCCACGACGCCCTCGCCGGCAACGGGGGAGTCCAGGGCGATCTGCAGGTCGAGCGTCGACTGGGGACGGACGACGACGTCGATGGCGGCGATGGCCGCGGCGGCATCGACACCGCTCACACGCACGGTAACCGTGGCGTGCTTGTATGCGGGCACATCGATGACGACGCGCTTGGTGGCGTGGTCGGCCAGGTAGGTGTAGGCAGCCTCGCCCATGCCAGTCTCGAAGGCCTCAGCGGGGGAGAGCTCTTCCTCGAGCTTGATGGCACCGGCCTGGTAGACGGAGGTGGCGGGCACGTCGAGCTCGGTCTCGGGCGTGATGCGGGCGCGGTCGGCGGCATCGCCGGGCGCGGAGGCGCGGCGCTCGGGGAAGCGCTCGGCCATGGCGTCCATGGCGGCGTCGAACGCGTCTGCCACGCCAGCAAATTGCTCGTCCAAGCCCTCAACCTTAACGGTCTCGGCGGGAGCGGCGGCAAGCTCGTCAGAGAGCTCGAGCTTGGTCTGGTTCATCTTCAGCCAGCCCCATGTGGCAGCCGGCATCGAATTGACCTGCTCAAGGGTGGTAGCAGCGGTGTTCGTGGTCTGTTTCATTATCCGATCGCTCCTTCCATCTCGAGCTTGATCAGGTTGTTCATCTCGACGGCGTACTCCGGCGGCAGCTCCTTGGAGACCGGGTTGGCAAAGCCGTTGACGATCATGGTGCGGGCCTCTTCCTCCGAGATACCGCGGCTCATCAGGTAGAACACCTTATCGTCGCCGATACGGCCGATGGTGGCCTCGTGGCCGATGTCGACATTCTTGGCGCGGATGTCCATGGCGGGGATGGTGTCGGAGCGGCTCTGGTCGTCGAGCATGAGCGACTGGCAGCTCACGGTTGCCTTGGAACCCTCGGCCTTGGGCGTGGCCACGATGGAGCTGCGGAAGGTCTGGATGCCGCCGCTCTTGG
>CABUHP010000172.1 GCA_902491415.1 uncultured Collinsella sp. | reverse complement strand
GAGAACCTTGTCCGTTACCAAAACGAGGAGGTGGCGATCGTCGCCGCCGAGACCGAGGAGGCTGCCGACAAGGCGCTCAAGCTCATCAAGGTGGACTATGAGGTGCTCGAGCCGCTGCTCGACTTTACCCAGGCGCTCGATAATGACATCGTGGTTCACCCCGAGGGCGACGTGACCTTTATGTTCCCGCAGGGCGGCGACGTTGCTCGCAACCTGGTGTGCAGCGGTACCAGCGATTATGGCGATCTGGACGAGGCCTTCGCCCAGAGCGACATCGTCTTTGAGCGCACTTACACCAGCCAGGCCACGCAGACCGCGCCCATGGAGACCTTCCGTGCCTTCGCGACGACCGACGCGTTCGGCCGCATCTCGGTGACCACCTCTACGCAGGTGCCCTTCCACGTGCGCCGCATGGTCGCGCAGTCGCTCGACATTCCGCAGTCGCAGGTGCAGGTTATTAAGCCGCGCATCGGCGGCGGCTTTGGCTCCAAGCAGACGGGCTGCTGCGAGATCTTCGTTGCGTTCGTGACCCAGCAGACCGGCCGTCCGAGCTACTGCTGCTACACCCGCGAGGAGACCATTACCGCTGGCAACTCGCGCCACCAGATGCAGATGACCGTTAAGCTGGGCGCCATGAACGACGGCACCATCACGGCCATCGACCTGCACACGCTGTCCAACGCCGGCGCGTATGGCGAGCACGCCACCACGACGATCGGCCTTTCGGGCCACAAGAGCCTGCCGATCTACAACCATGTGAAGGCGAGCCGCTTTAGCTGGGACGCCGTCTACACCAATACCAACCGCGGCGGCGCGTATCGCGGCTACGGTGCTACCCAGGGTCAGTTTGCCGTGGAGAGCGCCGTCAACGAGCTCGCCGACATGCTGCACATGGACCCCGCCGACCTGCGCCTTAAGAACATCGTGCGCGAGGGCGAGATCATGCCGCAGTACTACAACGAGAAGCTCAACGCCTGCGCGCTCGACCGCTGCCTGCTGCGCGCGATGGACATGATCGGCTGGCGCGACAAGCCGCTAGCCGTGGACCTGGGCGACCGCGTGCGCGCCCTTGGCTGCGCGCTCACCATGCAGGGCTCGGGCATTTCCAATGTGGATATCGCCGGCATCGACATGCGCCTTGAAGAGGACGGCTTCATTACCATCGGCACCGGCGCCACCGATAACGGCATGGGCGTCGACACGATCCTGGCGCAGATTGCCGCCGAGGAGCTGGGCGTGGAGAGCTCGCTTATCGTGGTGCGCGGCGTGGACACCGACGTGTCGCCGTTCGACGCCGGCTCGTACGCGAGCTCCGGTACCTATGTGACGGGCCTTGCCGCCAAGAACGCCGCGACCGAGCTGCGCGAGAAGATTTGCGCCAAGGCCGCCCAGATGTGGGACGCGGACGCCGCCGACGTGGTCTTTGATGGCCAGTACGTGCGCCTGTCCGACGAGCGTGCCGCGCGCGAACAGAACCGCTACCTCACGCTGCGCGACTTTGCCAACCTGTGCGTCAAGAACATCGCGGGCGGCGACGCGCTCACCTCGCATGCCTCTGCTTGCCTGCCCGTTTCGCCTCCGCCGTTTATGGCCGGCATCGCCGAGGTCGAGGTCGACAAGGCCACCGGCAAGGTGACCGTGGTGGACTACGCGGCGGCTGTGGACTGCGGCACCGTTATCAACGAGGCGCTCGCGCGCGTCCAGGCCGAGGGTGGCATTGCCCAGGGTATCGGTCACGCGCTCTACGAGATTGTCGAGCACGACGACCGCGGCCGCCTGCGCACCGGCAACTTTATGAGCTACAAGCTGCCCACGCGCCTGGATATCGGCAGCATTCGCGTGGCCTTTGAGCCGAGTTACGAGCCGACGGGTCCGTTTGGTGCCAAGTCGATCGGCGAGGTCGTCATCAACACGCCGCTCGCCGCCGTGGCCTCGGCCGTGGCGCACGCCACCGGCCACCAGGTTCGCTCGCTGCCGATCACGCCCGAGAAGGCCCTGCTAGGGGAGTAGCGGGTCGGCGAACAAGTCGTAATGGGCGGGGCGGGGTAACTCGCCCCGCCTTTTGCACTCGTGGTGAGGTCGTGAGCCTGTAAAAGGTGTGCGTGCGCTTGCCGTTCGTATCTGCTATCATTCCTAGTCTGTGCGCTCATGCGGGCGTGGCGGAATTGGTAGACGCGCCAGATTTAGGTTCTGGTGGGATTCCCGTGAAGGTTCGAGTCCTTTCGCCCGCACCAACGCATCTGCGTCGGCTTCGGCCGTCGCGACTCTTTGTTGCATAAAGGTACCAGCACCTCAGATAAGCTGGGCAGTATGAGGAGGAACGTGTTGAACATCACCGCTTCTGACGTCAAGGACGCCAAGCTCACCGCTACGGTCACCATCCCGGCCGCCGACGTCGACGCCGCGATTAAGAAGGCCTACAAGGACACCGCCAAGAAGTACCGCTTCCCGGGCTTCCGTGCCGGCAAGGCTCCCCGTCCGGTCATCGACTCCGCTCTTGGCGCCGAGGCTACCCTCGCTCAGGCCACCAACGACCTGATCGCCGCCAACGAGCCCGCCGTCCTCAACGAGCTGGACATCGTCCCCACCAAGAACGGTGACTACAAGGAGCTCGACCTCGCTAAGGATCACGAGGACTACACCTACACCGTCGAGTTCTCCCTGCGTCCTGCTGCCGAGCTCTCCTCCTTCGACGCTGTCGAGATCGAGATGCCTCCCGCGGAGGTCACCGAGTCCGAGATCAACAACCAGGTCGAGATGCTCCTCAACTACCGTGCCACCTTCGAGGACGTCGAGGGTCGCGCCGTCGAGGCCGAGGACTATGTGACCGTCGACCTCAAGGCCGTCGAGAACGCCGACAACTTCGCCGCCGAGGGCCGCATGCTCATCGCCGGTAGCGACAGCAACCCCAAGGAGTTCAACGAGGCCCTGATCGGCGCTAACGTCGACGACGTCAAGACCGTCACCTGGACCGACGAGGTCGAGGAGGGCGAGGAGGCCGAGACCCACACCGTCGAGGTCACCGTCAAGGGCATCAAGGTCCGCAACACCCCCGAGCTCACCGACGAGCTCGTCAAGTCCGACTTTGGCTTCGACAGCATCGACGCCATGCGCGACGCCATCAAGATCGAGATCGAGCAGGACAAGGCTTCCCGCCTCCCGGCCGAGAAGGAGAACCGTTGCGTCTCCGCTCTCGCCGAGCGCCTGCAGCTCGACGAGATGGACGCCGACTACGAGCAGTCCGTCTTTGAGGAGCTTGGCCAGAACTTCCTGTCCAACCTCGCTGCCCGCGGCATGACGCTGGACACCTGGCTGCCCGCTTCCGGCCTGACCATGGAGCAGTTCATCGGCGACCTGCACAAGCAGGCCAACGACGTTGCCCGTGAGTCCTTGGCGCTCGACGCCCTCGCCCGTGAGCTCAAGATTGAGGTCACCGAGGACGACATCAACGCCGAGTTCGAGAAGGCCGGCGTCAAGGACGTTGAGGCTTCCAAGGCCGAGTTCATCGCCGATGGCCGCATGCCTGCCGTCCGTGAGTCCATCCGTCGCTCCAAGGCCGTCGACCACCTGGTCGAGAACGCCAAGGTGACCGAGGTCGACGAGACCGCCAAGGACGCCGAGTAATTCTCGCCACCTTGCCCGCGAGCGCATGCGTGCGCCCGTGATGGGGTAAAGTTATACACCGGTTATCCGGTTGCTTCGTACGGTGCCAGCCAATGCATAGCATGCGGGCACCGTACGTTTATCTAGAACCAATTTGGTCCGCAAGAGAGAAATGGAGATGCGTATGATCGCTAAGTTCGATTCTGCCCTCGTGCCATACGTTATCGAGCAGACGCCGCGCGGCGAGCGCAGCTACGATATCTATTCGCGCCTGCTCAACGATCGCATCATCTTCTTGGGCGAGGAGATCAACTCCGTCAGCGCCAACCTGGTCGTTGCCCAGCTGCTGCATCTTGAGAGCCAGGATGCCGAGAAGGATATCTCGCTCTACATCAATTCGCCCGGTGGCGAGGTTTACTCCGGCCTGGCGATTCTTGACACCATGAACTTCATCAAGCCGCAGGTCTCCACCATCTGCGTCGGTATGGCCGCGTCCATGGCCGCCGTGCTGCTTTCGGCCGGCGCTAAGGGCAAGCGCTTCTGCCTGCCGCACTCCAAAGTCATGATTCACCAGCCCAGCGGCGGTGCCCAGGGTCAGCAGACCGAGATCGAGATCGTGGCCGAGGAGATCAAGAAGACTCGCCGCGAGCTCAACCAGATCCTGTCCGACGCCTCTGGCCAGCCCATCGAAAAGGTCCAGGCCGATACCGAGCGCGACAACTACCTG
>CABUHP010000171.1 GCA_902491415.1 uncultured Collinsella sp. | reverse complement strand
GTCCATGCTGAGCTGGTCGCTCGACCACCGCGAGCATCCCGTGGCGATTCGTGTACCGGGCATTGGCCTGGTGAGCCGTCCCGGCCTTGCGCCTGCCGAAGACACCGACTACAGCACCGTTCGCTACAACGTGGTGCGCCAGGGTCGCGACGTTGCCGTACTCGCGCTTGGTGACTTCTTTGAACTGGGCGAGCGCGTGGCAAACCGCTTGGCTGCCGAGTACGGTATCGAGGCCACGCTCGTCAACCCGCGCTTTGCAACCGAGCTCGACCACGAGTTCCTCGACAGCCTTGCCGCCAAGCATCGCGTTGTCGTCACCCTCGAGGACGGCATCTTGGACGGCGGCTGGGGCGAGCGCGTGGCGTGCTACTTGGCATGCACGCCAGTGCGCACGCGCACCTTCGGCATCGCCAAGGGCTTCCCCGACCGCTACGACCCCAACGAACTGCTCGCCCAGAACGGCATGACGGTCGAGAACATGGCCGCCGAAGCCGCGAGACTACTCAACGAGTAAGAAAACCTCCGCAAGGAAAGCACCCCTGCGGAGGCTTTTATTTTCGCGACGCGATTATCTCAATCTGTAACATCTATGGCCCGAATTCCCGTCTAACTGTTACAGATTGAGACAAAACAGCGAGGCAGGCCGCCACATCTGCAAGATCCACCACAAAGGTGCCTGTCCCCTTTGTGGTGGTTTTCAAAACGCTATCTCAGCTGTAATAATCGACGTTTGCCCAGATAAAACCTGCCAAAATAGACCTGTCCCTTTTTGGTAGATACAATAACCCATAAGGTAAGTATGTTTCTGAGTTATTTCGTGTTGACCCATTTGAGCGCGATAGGGTATAACTCTACTCAACCGCTAGGGATTTTATTGAGAAAGGTGTTCTACCATGAGCAAGAACCTCTCCCAGCAGGTCGTTCTCGACCGTCGCGGCTTCGTTGCCGCCACTTTCGCAACCGTCGCCGGCCTTGGTCTTGCCGGCTGCTCCGACACCAGCGCCGAGGCCGACAAGGGTTCCGCCGCCGACTCCTCCAAGAGCTCCGAAGATACCGAGGCTTCCACCACGCTCGACGCCAAGGCGTTCGACAAGCTCGTCGACAACGGCCCCAAGGCCGATGACGACGCCATCGCCGCCAGCACCTGGGCGACGGCCGTCAAAGACGCCGGCGTCTTTAAGATCGGTGGCGTTCAGACCTCCACGCTCTTCTCCCTCCTCAACGAGAAAGACGGTCAGACCCGCGGCTTCGACGCCGGTATCGCACAGCTCCTGTCCAACTACATTCTGGGCGAGAACAAGGTCGAGATCACCCAGGTGACCTCGGACACGCGCGAGTCCGTCCTGCAGAACGGCCAGGTCGACGCTGTCTTTGCCACCTACACCATCACTGACGAGCGCAAGAAGCTCGTCTCCTTCGCCGGTCCCTACTACTACACCCAGCAGGCTATCCTGGTGCTCGCCGACAACGACGACATCAAGAGCGTCGACGACCTGGCCGACAAGAACGTCGCCGTCCAGTCCGGCTCCAACGGCCCCGCCATCCTGGAGGAGTTCGCCCCCAAGGCCAGCCAGCAGGAGTTCAAGACCGACGAGGAAGCCCGCCAGGCACTCCAGCAGGGCCGCGTTGACGCCTACGTCATCGATAACAACATGCAGCAGAGCGCCCTGGTCCGCGAGCCCGGTAAGTACAAGATCGCCGGCAAGCCCTTCGGCAGCAAGGAGCCCTATGGCATCGGCCTGCCGCTCGATTCCGACGGCGTCGCCTTTATCAACGACTTCCTTAAGAAGATCGAGGACGACGGCACCTGGACTGAGCTGTGGCAGATCTGCATCGGCGACCGCACGGGCGACACCAACGTTCCCGAGCTGCCCGAGGTCGGCGCCTAAGCTCGCAAGCATGGCATCAGCCGCAACGAAACCATACGGAAACGCACGATCCGCTTTATTGCGATAAACTGTTTCCACACTGAGTTGTCGGGGCTTCCGTACACACGGGAGCCCCTTTCCTTACCGGCGGGAGGTCCGCATGAGTCTCTCCGAGCTCTGGTCGCTCTATGGCCAGAACTATATCGACGCGCTGCTAGCAACCTGGGGCATGACGCTTGAGTCGTTTGCCATCGCCATGGTGCTGGCCGTCGCCGTCACCGTGATGCGCGTGTCGCCGCTCAAGCCGCTGCGCGTCTTTGGCGACCTGTATGTCCAGGTCTTCCGTAACATCCCCGGCATCGCGCTGCTCATCATCGTCGTCTATGCGCTGCCGCCGCTCAAGGTCGTTCTGCCCTACCGCACCTGCGTTATCGTCGCCACGGTCCTTTTGGGCTCGGCCTTTGGCTCCGAAAACTTTATGAGCGGCATCAACACCGTCGGCGTCGGCCAGGTGGAAGCCGCCCGCTCGCTCGGCATGAGCTTTAACCGCATCCTCGTCAAAATCGTGATTCCGCAGGCGCTGCGCTCGAGTGTGCTGCCCATGACCAACCTCTTTATCGCCGTCATGCTCACCACCGCGCTCGGCAGCCAGGTGCCGCTTAAGCCGCAAGAGCTTACCGGCGTGGTGAGCTACATCAATACCCGCTCGCTCGGCGGCGTCGCCGCGTTCTTTATCTCGGCGCTCGGCTACCTGGGCACGGCCTTTGTGGTGAGCCACATTGGCAACTACATCGATAAGAAGGTGAGGATCCTCCGATGAGCAAGCATTCCTCCCCTGCACTTACCATGCGCGATGCGCTCTACGAGGCTCCCGGCCCCAAGATGCGCGCCAAGATTCGCATCGGCACCGCCATCTCGCTTGTTGCCGTGGCCGCACTCGCCGTCCTTGTACTGCAGCGCTTTTATGTGACCGGTCAGCTTTCGGTCCACTATTGGTATTTCTTTACGCACCTCACCACCTGGAAGTTCTTGCTCGCCGGCTTTGAGGGCACCGTTAAAGTCGCACTCACCGCTGGCGCCATCGCACTGGTGCTGGGCTTAGCCCTTATGCTCGGCCGCACCAGCGACATTAAGCCACTGCAACTGGTCTGCCGTGTGCTCACCGATTTCTTCCGCGGCGTGCCGAGCCTTCTGTTCATCTACTTCTTCTTTTTGGTGCTGCCCCAGTACAAGATCGCGCTGCCGTCGTTTTGGATGCTCACGCTCCCCGTCGCACTCGCTGCAGCCGGCGTACTCGCCGAGATCTTCCGCGCCGGCGTCAACGCCGTGCCGCGCGGGCAGGTCGAGGCGGCCCAGGCGCTCGGTCTCTCCAAGGCCAAAATCACCTTTAAAATCGTGTTGCCGCAGGCTATTCGGTTTATCATTCCGTCCTTGATTTCACAGCTTGTGGTCGTAGTCAAAGACACCACCGTCGCCTATGTGGTGAGCTATCCCGACCTGATGCAAAATGCCCGCGTGCTCATTACCAACTACGACGCCCTCGTGTCGGTCTACCTGGTGATCGCAGTCATCTACATCCTCATCAACGTCGCGATCAACAAGGCCGCTGTCTACGTTTCGCACAAGACCGGCGCGACCATCATCCGCTAACGCTTTACCATTTCGAGTCATAAGGAGCCGAGCACCATGGCACAGAGCACCTCTTCCACCGGCAATCAGCCGCTGATCGAGCTCAGACACGTCGATAAGCACTATGGCGACCTGCACGTCCTCAACGACATCAATCTCTCGGTCGACCGCGGCGAGGTCGTCGTTGTGATCGGTCCCTCGGGCTCGGGCAAGTCGACCATGTGCCGCACCATCAACCGCCTGGAAACTATCGACTCGGGCGAGATCCTCATCGAGGGCGAGCCCCTGCCACAGGAAGGCAAGGATCTTGCCCGCATGCGTGCCGAGCTGGGCATGGTGTTTCAACAGTTCAACCTGTTCGCACATATGACCGTACTGCAGAACGTCATGCTGGGGCCGGTCGACGTGCTGGGCGTGTCCAAGGACGAGGCCCGTGAGCGCGCCATGGACCTGCTGAGCCGCGTGGGCGTGGCCGAGCAGGCCGACAAGGTGCCCGCGCAGCTTTCGGGCGGCCAGCAGCAGCGCGTGGCCATCGCCCGTTCGCTTGCCATGCAGCCCAAGGCTATGCTCTTTGACGAGCCCACAAGCGCCCTCGATCCCGAAATGATCAACGAGGTGCTCGAGGTCATGGTCCGTCTGGCCCAGCAGGGCATGACGATGATCGTCATCACGCACGAAATGAACTTTGCCCGCCGCGTGGCCGACCGCGTCGTGTTTATGGCCGACGGCCAGATCGTGGAAACCGGCACGCCCGACGAGTTCTTCGACCACCCCCAGACCAAGCGCGCCCAGGACTTCCTCAACTCCATCAAGGGGCACTAACCAGCCACCTCGTGGGACAAATCCATTGAAAGTATTGTCCCACGTCTCTCAT
>CABUHP010000170.1 GCA_902491415.1 uncultured Collinsella sp. | reverse complement strand
AGTTGTGCTCGACCCCATCACGCGTCTTGCCCGCGCCTACAACTTGGCGGCGCCCGCCTCAGGCCGCATCCTTTCGGGCGGCGTTGATTCGGCGGCACTGTATCCGCCCAAGCGTTTTCTGGGTGCAGCCCGCAATATCGAGAACGGTGGCTCGCTCACCATCCTGGCCTCCGCACTCATCGATACCGGTTCCAAGATGGACGAGGTCATCTTTGAGGAGTTCAAGGGTACCGGCAACATGGAGCTCAAGCTCGACCGCGACCTGGCCGATCGCCGCATTTTCCCGGCCATCGACCCTGTTGCCTCGGGTACGCGCAACGAGGACCTGCTGGTCGACGAGCAGATGCGCCCGTTTGTCTTTGGTCTGCGTCGCATCCTCGCCGGCATGAACAATACCGAGCGCGCGGCCGCATCGTTTATCAAGGGCCTCAAGGGCACCAACACCAACCAGGAGTTCCTGGTGCGTTCGGCCAAAAAGCATAGCGACTACGAGCAGACGTTCTAAGTCGTCAACCGCACGCGGCGTTATTGCCGGCGCGATGAAGGGTCGGGGCTTGCGCCTCGGCCCTTTTTATATCGCCACTCGGCGCCAGTTATCGACCATAAGACTGGCAAGCAGCAGGTTTCCCGTTTCAATCCGACATCGTCGCTTGCAATCGACAGGGCGGTTTCGCATAATAGCTTTTAAGCTTCGCGACGGAAAACGCAGATGAAACGAACCATATACCGTTGCTTTGGGGCATAGCCCCGCTTCATCTTCTCTCGCGCAGCCAACTGAATGATGCGATTTGGGTGCTGGAAGATGGGGAGAGCTCATGGCTTCTTCTGATGCAACACAACGAGCAGTCCTTGCCGGACTTTCGTGCGGGATCGGCCTGGCCGCCCCCGTGGTTATGTATGCCGCGACGCTGCCGTTTTCGTCGGTGAACGAGACGGTCGTGGCGGGTGCGGTTCCCTTCGCCGTGGGCGCGGTGGCGGGCGTGGGTATCTATGCCGCCTCGCTGGGCATCTCCGAGTACCGTGCGCAGCGTGAAGAGCGTCTGTTCCAGCCCGATGCCATGGGCGGTGCTGCCAATCTCAATCAACATCAAAGTGAGTTCAAGACCGCCTCGATTCCGGCTCAGCAGCAGGATGCGACTCCTTACGCTGCGGCTTCTGCTTCTCAGGCTCAGGCGGAGCAGTCTACCTCGGCATACCTTTCCGGCCTGACTGGTGCGTTCCAGCGCCGTCATGCCGATGATGGTGTCCCTACCATCGCTCGAGCCGCAGATGCTATGGACGAGGCCGAGGCTTGGTCCATGATCGACAGTATGCTCGACGACGATTCGCCGGTGAGCTGCGACCCTGCACACTCGCGCGACGTCTATCAAGTCGCCATCGACGAGCTTACCAACGGCGGGCAGACCGGCTCCTTCAATCGTGACGACATCGCCGCCGCGGCGCGCGCCGTGTCGGGCTCCCAGGCCGCCCCTGCGGGCAGCACGGCGGCTTTCGTGGCACTCGTTGCCAACGCGGCAGCCAATAACGCCTACAACGCTACCTCGGGCGACGCGAACGCTTCTGCCGATTATTCGTACGTTGATGAAGCCATTACCGCGGACGAGGAGGCCGTTGCCGCCCGCCGTGCCGCCGAGAGCTCGCTTTGGGGCGCTCCTGCTCAGCAGCAGGCGGCTGAGGCTGCGCCGTACAACGCAAACCTCGCCAGCATGCCTATCATCTCCGGTGCCGCGGACATCGATCTTGACGACCTCGATGAACCTGCAGCCATCACCGCATCGATTGATGCCCAAGATCGCATCGACACCGGCGACCTTCCGGACGCCTCGCTCGAGGTCGATGTCCCCATGGCCGATTACTCGGGCCACGAGGACATGTGGGCCGCCGCCACCGCGATTCTGGATGAGATTGACGAGCCCGCTCCTGTTGCAGTCCCCACTCCCGTCGCTGCCCCTCAGCCTGCTGCTCCCGCCTATGTCGGCCGTCACAGCGCTGTGTTCCCCGAGGATACCGCCCGTATCTCGCGCGAGAGCATCGAGCGGGCCGAGGCTATTGCCGCCGGCATTATGGAAAATCGTCGTCACGAGCGCGTCAATCAGATCCTCGAGGAAGAGATCGAGCGCCTGCAGTCCTCTACCGCCAAGCGTACGGGCCGTGCCTATCTGAGCGTTATCGAGGGCGGTACCGCCAGCTTCGCGCCGCTCCGCGCGGAGGCATAACTTCTGCATGGTTAAGATCAATCGAAAATGGGCGGTCGTGACCTACCTGATGGCGCTCTTGATCTGGGGCAATTCGCTGGTTCCCGGCTCGGGGTCGGGCTCGCTGAGCCTAACGGTCATGGAAGCTATCCGCGGTTTCCTGCACGGCGTGGGACTTCCATATGAATGGGTGACCAACTTTGTTGTTCGCAAGTGCGCGCATTTTACCGAGTATATGGTGCTCGGCATCCTGGCAACGCACGCCTTTGATTTTGAGGGCCGGCGCACCTTTGACGTGCTGCTGCCCACGGCGGTGTTCCTGCTGCTGATTCCCTCGATCGACGAGACGATTCAGCTCTTTGTGCCGGGACGCGCCGGCATGATCACCGATGTGATGATCGACTGCTGTGGAGCGGCAACGGGCGTTGTGCTCCGATATCTCTTACAGTCGCTGATGTACGCCAAAAAGGCCGCCTAGGACGTATTGTTTGGTCCTAGGCGGCCTTTTTTATTTGAGGGCTTATATGAGGCGTGGTGGCGTCGTTCCATTGGTCGGATTTGCTGGGCGCGCCACGCCCCGTGGGTGCGTCTGTTACTGAAGCGCCTGTGCGCCCAGGGCAAGGCAACCCATGATGCCCTGCTTGCCCTCGAGGCTGTTGTTGACAATGTAGGTATCGATGTCGTTGACCTCGGGCGTGACGATATAGCCGTTGAGCATTTCGGCACATTTCTTGCGTGCGAGCGGCACGATGGGGGTGTGGTCGGCCACGCCGCCGCCGATGATGATCTTTTGCGGCGCGTAGCACAGCGTGTAGGTCATGAGCGCCTGTGCCAGATAGCCGGCGAGCAGGTCCATGGCCTCCGGGTCATCGGCCATGTCTCCGGCGCTCTTGCCATCCCAGCGCTTTTTAACGCCGGGGCCGGCGATGAGGCCCTCGAGACAGTTGTCGTGGAAGGGGCAGGCGCTGTGCTCGCCAATGGTGTCGCGCGGGTCGCGCGTGACCAGGATGTGGCCGGCCTCGGGATGCATCATGCCGTGCACGAGCTTACCGCCCGAGAGCACGCCGGCGCCCACGCCGGTGCCGATGGTCAGGTAGACCACGTCGGTGAGGCCCTTGGCGCAACCAAACGTGACCTCGCCCAGGCAGGCGACGTTGACGTCGGTATCGTAGCCGCAGGGGATATTGAGCTCGTTTTGGATAGTGCCCAGCAGGTCAAAGTAGCGCCATGCCGTTTTGGGCGTCTCCAGGATCTTGCCGTATTGGGGCGAGGCAGGGTTGACTGTGGTGGGGCCAAAGGCGCCGATGCCCAGCGCGGCGATGCCCTTGTCGGCAAACCATGCGTTGACGGCCTCAACGGTCTCCTGCGGGGTCGTGGTCGCGATCTGCTCGCGCTCTAGGACCGTACCGTCCGCATAGCCCGTGGCGCAGACCATCTTGGTGCCACCGGCCTCGAGCGCTCCGATAAGCTGCTGCTCTGCCATAGTATTCCTCTCTCTGGGACGAGTTGCTCCGTGACTAAAGTATAGAGCTCTAAACTATTTAAGAAAGCGCTATAGAAAGAAGCCTCGCAACGCGGCGGGCGGTGCGGGGCTTCTTTGGTTGCTTTAGTTGCCGGGCCGTCCTTACCCGCGCGGCTTGATTTTATCACGTAGCGACTTGAGGTTCTCCAGCGCCGCGTTAAGCGTCTCGTCTCGCTTGGCAAAGTGGAAACGAATCAGATGGTTGACGGGCTCGCGGAAGAAGCTCGAGCCGGGCACGGCGCCCACGCCCACCTTAGACGCGAGGTCCTCGCAGAATTCGAGGTCGCTGTCATAGCCAAACTCAGAGATGTCCATCATGACGTAGTAGGCGCCCTGCGGCACGTTGTGCGTGAGGCCGATGCTGCCGAGTCCCTGACAGAACAGGTCGCGCTTGGCGGTGTAGAGGTCGAGGACCTCCTGGTAATAGCTGTCGTCGAAGTTGAGGGCGGTGACGACAGCTTCCTGCAGGGGAGCGGCGGCACCCACGGTGAGAAAGTCGTGGACCTTCTTGATGCGCTCGGTGATCTGGGCCGGGGCGATGGTGTAGCCCAGACGCCAGCCGGTGATGCAGTACGTCTTAGACAGCGAGCTGCAGCTGATGGTTCGCTCGAACATGCCGGGCAGCGTGGCCATGTAGACGTGCTCATGGGGCGCGTAGACGATGT
>CABUHP010000169.1 GCA_902491415.1 uncultured Collinsella sp. | reverse complement strand
CGGCTCCGGTGCCTTAGGGTTAGAGATGATCTCTCGTGGGGCCCGCTCGCTCACCACGTTCGAGATCGATCGCAACGCCGCGCGGCTCATTACCAAGAATATCGAGTCGCTCTGCCGTGACCGTGCGCGCTGGCGCGTGGTGACGGGTGACGTGCTGGCGAGCGCCTCGCGCGGCCGCGTGCCGGGCGGCCCCTTTGATCTGGTCCTGCTCGACCCGCCCTATGCTTTTGGTGCCGAGACGGTCGAGGAACTGCTGCAGAACCTGGCTCAGCAGGGTTTACTTGCACCTGGCGCTTATGCCCTGTTTGAGCACGCCGCCGCCGATGCGGGCGCGCATCCGGCAGGCTTTGAGACTGTACGTGAGAAGCGCTACGGCATTACCTCGGTCGACCTGCTTCGTTGGGTCGGCGATGACGATGGTGAGGGCGATAGCGCCGGCACCGATGCTGACAACAACGATGCCACGACGTTTCAGGAGGATGCTCATGAGTGACACCATCAATCGCGTGATCGTCCCGGGCACCTTTGATCCCATCACGTTTGGCCATATCGATGTGATCCGCCGCGCCCGCCGCATCTTTCCCAGCGTGATCGTCGCTGTTGCCGAGTCGCAGGGTAAAAACGGTGTGGGCACCACGTTTATGCTCGATGAGCGCGTGGCGCTGGCCCGCGAGGCGCTCGGTGATATCGACGGCGTCGAGGTCCTGCCCTTTACCGGCCTCTTGGTCGACTTCGCTCGTGAGCAGGGGGCGGGGGCCGTGGTCAAGGGTCTGCGCGCCATGACCGACTTTGAGTATGAGCTGCAGCAGGCCGACCTTAACTATCGCCTGGATAGCGAGCTGGAGTCCATCTTTGTCATGAGTGCGCCGCAGTACGGCTATATCTCGAGCTCGGTCGTTCGCCAGATCGCCTCGCTCGGCAGTGACGTATCGACGTTTGTCCCGTCCAACGTGGTCGAAGCGCTCAAACATCGCTTTTCGTGACGTTTCTTATTGCCTGGTGGCATGTGGTAAACTAGCACGATGATATGTTACCTATGAAAGGAGACCGGATGCCGGGCGAGAATTTTCCTGGCGATAGGATCGTCAGCTTGGTCGATGAGCTCGAAGGGCTGATCGAGGAAGCCAAGCCGCCTTTCGGCAAGAACGCTCAGTTCAAGGTCATCGACGCCGACGTGTTCTTCAACATCCTCGACGAGATCCGCATGAGCTATCCCGAGGAGTGGCAGAAGTCCCGCCGTATCCTTAAGGAGCGCGAGGAGCTTATGGCTTCCGCCGCCGCTCAGGCCGATTCCATCATCGCCGACGCTCAGCAGCAGGCCCTCACCATTGCCGGTGAGCAGGAGATCGTCCGCCTTGCGCAGCAACAGGCCGACGACATCCGCGATCGTGCCCAGCAGTACGAGCGCGAGACGCGTTATGCTGCCGAGGACTACGCAGAGCAGGTCTTTACGCACTTGGAGGAGAACCTCAAGAGCCTGACCGGCACCGTTACCCGTTGCCGTCAGCAGCTCAACGAGGGTGCCGCCCAGCAGAATGGTCAGTGGTAATGGCTGAGTTCCCGAGCGTTGCCGTCGATCTTTCCGAGCAGCTCGAGTTTCCTGGAGATTCGTATCCGCTGACCGGTAAGGTCGATGTCGCCACCTACACGGTGGGCGAGAAGGAGTACCAGCTACAGGACGGCATCGACTACGACGTTGTCTTTACCAATGCCGGTACCGGTGTCTTGCTCACGGGCATGGTTCGCGCGCACGCCACCGGCGAGTGCGACCGTTGCCTGGAGCCCGCCTCGTTTGATATCGCCGGCGAGATCGAGGAGTTTTATCTCTTTGAGGTGCCCGAGGATCCCGAGGCCTACGAGGACGGCTACGAGCTCCTGGGTGAGGACCGTATCGTCGATCTGGGTGAGCCCATCAATGACGCGGTCGTTATGGACACGCCGTTTGTGGTGCTCTGCAAGCCCGATTGCCGCGGTCTGTGCCCCACTTGTGGTTGCAATCTCAACGTCGAGCAATGCGATTGCGCCGCCCAGGCAGAGGCAGAATGGGCCGCTGCCACGGAAAATCCATTTGCAGCATTGAAGAATCTCAAGCTTGATGAGTAAAACTGTGGTAGTATCGCTACTTGCGCGTAATCGCCACACTGGATAGTTCATAAGGAAGGTCACTATGCCCGTACCTAAACAAAAGCAGGGTCGTATCCGCACTCACACCCGTCGTTCCGCCAACATGAAGATCTCGGCTGCGGCTCAGTCCACGTGCCCCCGTTGCGGTGCTGTCAAGCTTCCGCACCACGTGTGCCCCAGCTGCGGTTTCTACAAGGACCGTGAGGTTATCGTTACCGAGTAACGGTATACTCTGGATGCGATGCCGTTCCAAATGGAACCACAATGGCCGGCTCAATGAGTCGGCCATTTTTGTATAAGGAGCATGTATATGAGTAACGTTCGCGTTTGTGTAGACGTTGTGGGTGGAGACGAGAAGCCGCAGGTTGTTCTCGATGGTATCGAGGCTGCACTTGCCGCCGATCCCGATATCGAGGTCTTGGCAGCTGGCCCCGCTGAAATCGTCAATCCCTTTGCCGCTGCGCATGCCCGCGTGGAGGCCTTGGTGGCCCCCGATGTCATCAGCATGGAGGACGATCCCATCCGCGCCGTGATGACTAAGCGCAAGTCCTCGATCGTGCTTGCATGCCGTGCCATTAAAAAGGGCAATGCGGACGCGTTTTTCTCGGCCGGCTCGACCGGTGCCATGACCGCTGCCGCCACGGCCTACGTCACGCCGTTTAGGTATTTGGCAGAGGGCAAGAAGCAGCCGGTCCGTCCTTGCCTGACCAACGCGCTGCCTAATCGCGCCGGCGGCCTGACGGTGCTGTGCGATATGGGTGCCAATCCCGATGTCACGGTGGACGATATGGTGCGCTTCGCCCAGATGGGTGCTGCCTATGCCCGTGTGGTTTTGGGCATTGAGCATCCTCGCGTGGGCCTGCTTGCCAACGGCACCGAGGACGAGAAGGGCTCCAACTTTACCAAGTCGTGCTTCCCGGCCATGAAGGTCGCGGTTCCCGGCTTTGTGGGCAACTGCGAGGGCACCGATCTTACGTCAGGTAATTTTGACGTCGTGGTCGCCGATGGCATGTCGGGCAACATCGCGCTCAAGGCCACCGAGGGAGCTGCCAAGTTTTTGCTACAGGAGCTCAAGGGCGCCTTTATGTCCTCGCTCGGCACCAAGATCGCCGCGCTGCTCATCAAAAAGCAGATGCGCGAGATTAAGGCCAAGCTTTCGGGCGATGCCAAGGGCGGAGCGATCCTGCTGGGCCTGCGCGGCGTCGTGTTGATCGGCCACGGTGCCACGTCGGTCGAGGCCGTCAAGAACGGTACGCTTGCCGCGGCCCAGGCCGTACGTGCCGGGCTTGTCCAGGACGTTGCCAATTCCATGGACGGTATCGTTTTATAAGAGCCCCGTTACGTGGCTCAACCTGTACCGTGTGGGGTAGAATCGGAGCCGTATTGCAATGCGGCTCCGATTGCCGTGTTGTGCTGTGTTCCATGACATACGAGAGGAAGCGCTATGGACCGCTCCGAAATCTTCGACAAGATTGCCGAGGTCGCTGCTGACGTTCTGGGCGTCGATGTTGCCGAAATTAGCGATGAGACCACCTTTGACGACCTCGATGCCAACTCGCTCGAGCGCCTGCAGCTGGTTACGGCTATCGAGGACGAGTTCAACCTCGAGATCGATGACGAGACTCTGCTCTCGCTCAACTCTGTCGCCGACGCCGTCGACGCGATCGAAAACGCCAGGGAGGCCTAGGTCTTGGCTTTGTCTGAACGACTTACGCGTGCCCAGGAAATCCTGGGCCACGAGTTCAATAATAAGGTGCTGCTGCGCGCGGCCCTTACGCATCCCTCGGCAGTCGAGGGACAGCCGGTTTCTGCCAGCTATGAGCGCCTTGAGTTCTTGGGCGATTCCATTTTGGGCGCTGTGGTCGCACGCTCCCTGTTTGAGTCCTATCCGGAGTTTGACGAGGGCAAGCTCACGCGCCTGAAGGTGTCGCTTGTCTCGGGCGCTACGCTGTCCGAGGTTTCTCACGAGCTGGGCATCGACGACATCATCATCTTTGGTGCCTCCGAGACCGGTACCGGTGCGCGCGGCCTGCATTCGGCCCTCGAGAACGTCTATGAGTCGCTCGTGGGCGCGCTGTACCTGGATGCCGGCTGGGATGCCGCGGCGGAGTTCATTCACCGTACGCTTAAGCCGCATTTGGCTTCCGAGCGTGCTGAGCATCCTGCAAACCCCAAGTCGTTTTTGCAGGAGTGCGTGCAAGCCGACGGTCACGAGCCCCCGGCGTATAAGCTCGTTGGCTCCGAGGGCCCGGCGCATGCGCCCACCTTTACCGCCGTGG
>CABUHP010000168.1 GCA_902491415.1 uncultured Collinsella sp. | reverse complement strand
GTGCAATCGCAAGAAGATGACGGGGCGGAATGTCAATCCTGGTCTAACAGAGCCTTTTATTTTGGTCTTCGCCATCAGCGGCTTTGTCGTCGGTTTTCTGGTCGCCCGCGCGCTGCATCTGCCATATAGCGAGACGACTACCATGTGCTTTACCTGCGGCATGCGTAACATCTCTTCGGGCGCTGTCATCGCCACGCAGTACTTTCCGGGCGAAGTCGTGTTTCCCGTCATGTGCGGAACGCTGTTTCAGCAGGTACTCGCTTCGCTTATCGGGCATCTCTTTGAGCGTCTGACCGGCGAGGAGCGCGCCGCCCAGCGCAAGCGGGTCGAGGCCGGCCGCGACGCCATGGCACGCTAGGCCGTCCGCAGTGTGCGGGCGCTCACTTTACGATGCGAGCGCCTCCAGATGTGCGCGGAGTCGCTCCGCATCGACATCGAGCGTGGTCTCAGCATTGACCTGGGCCAAACGATAGCCGACAAAGTAGGGCGAAAACACCCAACGCGGCAGCGCCTTGGCAATGGTCCGACCGCCCAGGTGATAGAAGAACAGGTTGTACGACTCTGCGCGACCACCGTGGTGCTCGTTCAGGATATAGCGCAGAGCTACCTGGATCGCATCGGCGAAGAGATCCGCCTCGGCTTGGTCTCTCGTGTCATCGCTGGCGGCGATTCCCTGCGGGGCTGAAACATTGACCTCAAAGAACCCCATAATCGGTTCGGTTGAGATGTTGACCGAGATTCTCCCCTGTTGCCAGACATTGATGCCTTCGAAATTGGCAGAAGTCAGCGAAGTGTAGCCGTCTTCCTGCTCCAAACCCACAATCTGCATGTGCGGATGAACGAGACTACCGCCCGAGAGCGGACCCTTGTTCTTGTACATGAGCACACTGCGATACTGCTGTGAATCGATCATCTGCTGCCAGCAACCCAGGGCAAACCGCATCACATGGTGGAGTTCATCCGGCTCATAGGTCACCAGGTCGGCATCGTGATCGGCCGACTCGATCAGCACGGTTTGACGAGTGGCGCGCAGGGTCTTGAACTTATTCTCGAGCCAAATGCAATCGCCATCACGGCGAATGATGTCGGTGAGCCCCTCCGTGTTGCAAAAGGGGCACGCGGTACCGGGGCGACGGTTGTCGTCGGGCTTGCCGCTCGCCTGCTGAACATCGAATACAAGCGCCACGGGCTACACCTCCAGCGGTACGATCCTTGTGCCATGGAGCTCGGAGACGCCCAGTGCCGCCGCCACGGTATCGCGGTTGGCCGTGGAAATGCCGCCGCCGGGAAGGATGGTCAAGCGGTCGCCCGCACACTCGATAAGACGCGACAGATGCTCCAGGTTGTCCTCGATCGGCGTACCGGCAGCGCCACCATGCGTCAGGATGCGTGTGATGCCGCAGTCGGCGAGTGTGTCAATCGCGTCGAGCTGAGCCTCGGGCGAGAGCTGGTCAAACGCCATGTGGAAGGTGATGTCGATGGGCTCACGCTTGCATTCCTCGGTCGCGCAGCCCGCGGCCATCACGAGGGCGCCCAACGTAAGCTCGTCGAGCGCCCATCCGCCAGCGCAGGGCTTGCAGCAGCCAAAGACCAAGCCGTCAACGCCGGCGCTTACGGCAAGGCCCAGGTCCATCTCCATCATGCGCAGCTCGTCTTGGTTGTAATGAAAGTCACCGCCACGCGGGCGAATCATGCACATCACTCGCGCGTCATGCTCGTGAGCATAGCTGACTGTAGCGCTGATAACGCCGGCAGAAGGCGTGGTGCCACCAACGGCAAGGTTGTCGCACAGCTCGATGCGCTTTGCACCGGCATCGATAGCTGCCGGCACCCGCTCAAAGTTCTCGGCACAAAACTCATACAGCATAGATAGACCCCCAAAGACAGCAGATGTTTTCCGACGGGCATTGTCACACATCCCCATGAAGTTGCGGTGGAATAGGGACTCTTTTGGCCTCTGGAGCCCGTATTCAGTCCCTATTTCACCGCAACTTAAAAAGGGGCGCTGACTGAGATAGTCAGCGCCCCTTTTGTTAGGTGGGTTAGCCTCCGAGGTAGGCTTTGCGGACGTTGTCGTCATGCAGGAGCTCTTGGCCGGTGCCGGTCATGGTGATCTTGCCGGTCTCGAGCACGTAACCGCGTGTGGCGATGGAAAGCGCCATCTGCGCGTTTTGCTCGACCAGAAGCACCGTGGTGCCGGCCTTGTGCAGGTCCTCGACAATCTGGAAGATCTGTTCGATCAGAATCGGTGCCAGACCCATGGAAGGTTCGTCGAGCATGAGCAGCTTGGGATTACTCATAAGGGCGCGCCCCATAACGAGCATCTGCTGCTCGCCGCCTGAAAGGGTGCCGGCGACCTGGCGACGACGTTCCTTCAGGCGCGGGAACTGCTCGTAGACGCGCTCCAGGCCCGGAGCCACCGTGGACTTGGGCTGCGTATAGGCACCCATCTCCAGGTTCTCCTCGACCGTCATCTGCAAAAAGGCGCGACGACCCTCGGGAACCTGAGCCAGGCCCTTACCAACCAGCTTATCAGCGGGCGTATGAGTAATGTCCTCGCCCATAAACTTGATGGAACCGGTCTTGGAGCGCAGCAGGCCCGAGACGGTCTTGAGCGTTGTGGACTTGCCAGCACCGTTGGCACCAATCAAGGCCACGATCTCGCCCTCGTTAACGTTAAAGGAGATGTCCTTGATGGCGTGGATGGCGCCGTACCAGACGTTGATGTTGTAGACGGAAAGCATCGGCTCTGCCATTTAGTTCTCCCCCTTATCCTGCTTACCCAGATACGCCTCGATAACGGCGTCGTTGTTCTGGATTTCCTCTGCCGTGCCCTTGGCGATGACCTTGCCAAAGTTAAGTACGCAGATGCCCTCGCAGATGTTCATGACGAGCGACATATCATGCTCGATAAGCATGATGGCGATGCCGAAGGTGTCGCGAATCTTGACGATGTTCGCCATGAGCTCTGCGGTCTCGGACGGGTTCATGCCGGCGGCAGGTTCGTCGAGCAGCAGCAGCTTGGGGTTGGTGGCAAGCGCGCGGACGATCTCCAGACGACGCTGAGCGCCGTAAGGCAGCGATCCGGCCTGCTCGTTTGCCAGATGCTCCATATCAAAGATGGACAGCAGCTCCATGGCGCGCTCGTGGGCGGCCTTCTCGTGCTTCCAATACGTCGGCAGGCGCAGCACGCCCTCAAAGCCGGAGTAACGCTCCTGGTTGTGCAGGCCAACCTTAACGTTATCCTCCACCGTCATGGTGTTGAACAGGCGAATGTTCTGGAATGTACGGGCAATACCCATGCGGTTGACCTGGTAGACCGACTTGCCCGAGGTGTCCTCGCCGTCGAGCAGGATGGTGCCGTGCGTGGGCTGATACACCTTGGTGAGCAGGTTGAAGACCGTGGTCTTACCGGCACCGTTGGGACCGATCAGACCGGCGATCTCGGTCTTGCCGATGGTGAGGCTAAAGTCGTCGACTGCCTTAAGGCCACCGAACTCGATGCCCAGGTGGATGCACTCAAGTGCCGGGCGCTGGCCCAAGTCACGGTCGGGAACGATGGCGCCGGAAGGATACGGGACCATCTTGCCCTTGTTGAACTCAAATTTACTGGGCATCGGCTGTCAACTCCTTCTTGGAAGCAAAGCGGTCCTTGACGCGACCGAAGAACGCCTTGAGCTGCGGGTTGTTGGTAAAAATCATGACCAGGATCAGCACGATGGCGTAGATGAGCATGCGGTAGTCCGAGAACTGACGAAGCAGCTCGGGAAGCACCGTGAGCAGCGCCGCCGCGATGACGGAGCCGCGCATATTGCCCAGACCGCCCAGGACCACGAACACCAGGATGAGAATGGACGTGTTGAAGTCGAACTTGGTGGCGGAGAGCTGCGAGAAGTTACCGCCGAAGAGGGCTCCGGCGGCACCGGCGAGGGCAGCGGAAACCACGAAGGCGATCATGCGGTACTCGGTGACGGAGATGCCTACGGACTCGGCTGCAATCTTGTTATCGCGCACGGCCATAATGGCACGGCCGGTACGGCTGCGAACCAGGTTGAGCACGATCACGAGTGCGACCATGACCAGGATGGCACCGGCGAGGAAGGTCGAGTACGTCGACACGCCCGAGGCGCCCTGGGCGCCCTTGATGATGGCGGTGCCGTCCTCGAGCAGGTGCAGGTCGTCGATCGTAGAGTTGCCCGTGATGTTAAAGATCACGTGCAGGCCGCGGGAGTCGACGCCCACAATGAGGCAGGTGACGATCTCTTTGATGATCTCGCCAAAAGCCAGGGTCACGATGGCCAGATAGTCGCCGCTCAGGCGCAGGACCGGGATACCAATCAAGAAGCCCAAGATGGCAGCGGCGATAGCGCCGACCACAATGCTGATGATCAGGCGCACCGGATCGGAGGGAACGGCGCTCTCCAGCGCGACAGCGGTAA
>CABUHP010000167.1 GCA_902491415.1 uncultured Collinsella sp. | reverse complement strand
CTGGGTCGAGCCATTATTGACGCCAGCCATCAGCGAAGAGCCCAGCGTAGAACCAAGCTGCACGGAGAAAGAAGGCTTCTTGTCCGGGGAAGCAACGGGAGCGTCCGGCGCCTTATTCAAGTCGTCCTTGGAAGCATCGGAATCAGGGGTTGCGTCAGAGCCGGAGTCGTTGTTAGAGCCGGTGTCAACGGACGAATCGCTCGCGCCGGTGGATGAATTAGAGGTGCCAGCGCCGGTCGAACCAGAAACGTCGCTGTCCGTATTGCCGGCAGAGCTTGAAGGCGAATCGCCCGCAGCAGAGCCGTTCGAAGTAGAGCCGTCGTTGGTAGCGCCACCAGCAGAGCCATTACCGTCAGCATCGGTCGAGGGCGCATCCATCCTGTCATCGTTGACATCGTCACTCGAGCCGTCATTCGAATCAGGTGTCGGCGAGGGCGCCGGCGTAGGCTCGGGCTGCACAGGCGTCGCAGCGGCAGCCTCGTCCTCAGCGATATAAACCAAGCAGTCCTTCAGCTCATTCTTATAACGATTCTTCCAGCCCTCATGATACTGGGGCTGGCTTGCATACTTGGTCGCCACGTTATTGACCACGCTGTTGGAAAGCGCCGTCACAAACTCGCGGTCGGACATATCGTTGGAAAGATTCGCCCAGCGGAAAAAGTCCCTGCAGCCACCAGTGCCGCACATGTTGGTAATGCTCCACACCATGCCCTTGACGCAATCGGCGCGGCCCGAAATATCAATACCAAGGCCGCTCTTGAGCCACGCCTCGGTCACCGCATAGTACGAGTTGTACGCATAGGCATCTTGAAGTGCTGAGAACTCAACAGGATCGGTGTTATACGCACCTTGGAAGGCATCCTGAGCGATATGGCCCAACTCGGTGAGCTGGCCGTTCTCGCACATGGCATTGCTCGTGTTGGAAATCTCGCTGCCGCGATCGATCGCATCCTTGAGCATGCCGTACTTTGCAGAATCGTAGTTGTAGGCCTGCTTCATAAACGGGATGAGCGACCAGCGGCGATCGAACTGATAATAGCCCAGCGCGTTATAGCCGTCGCCATACGAAAAGCCCTGGTTATAGTTACCGTGGCTCTCGTATTTAGTGAAATACTTCATCTCGTCAGTCACGTTGACAAACGAGACGCCCTGGACCGACCTCAGCACGCCCGAGAAGGACTGCTGGGTGTACAGGCCCTTATCGATATTGGTGGCATCCGAGGCAACGCCCGGCATGGGCTCCTCGGCAACAGCAGTCACAGGCGCGGCAACGGCGCCAAACGAAAGCGCCAGCGTCAGGCCCGCCACAACCGCAGAATGCTTGGGCTGCATAAATCCTCCCTGCATTGGTGTAGTTAAAGTGCAGTTTGCAAAGATGAAATTAAGTATTACAGCTCGCCCGTTGTTGCACAACAACAACTCGGTAAACGGCAACAACCCTCCGCGAAATCTTAAGGAATTAAACAAACTGGTCGTCGGGCGCCAACAGAAGCTCGCCGTAACGCTCCATCAGCCCGTCCCTCAGCTGGCAGAATGCGGGGATATAGACGTTCAAGATGCGCTGAATCAAATCTTGAGCGAGCTTGTTGTCATAGATATGGACGTTCGTATTGCGGTCTCTGAGCATATCTAGCCAGGCTGCCTCATCAATAAAGTCGTAGAATCGGTACGACTCCTTCAAGATGGCGCGAGGAGACCCCGACGCGGCAAGCGTGGCGCCCTCATACTCGAGCAGACGCTTAAGAAGCTTCCAGCTCAGTTCAAATTGAAGATTGAACTTATTAATCAATCCACTCTGAACAAAATCATTGTTGAGATCCTGATTGGGCGCATCCTCAAGATTCGCCAAGGCGCTGACAAAGTTCTCATATTTTTTCATACAGAATCACACCATCCCTGGCAATTTCATCGAGCAATTGCTGTGATAAGGACTCATCGAGATTGACGACATCTACATCCAAAAGAGTATCAAGACGCTCCTCGATCAAATATGACAACCGATCGAAATCCCGGCAACCTGCTACGGCAATGTCAATATCGCTCTTAGGCAAGTTGTCGCCTCGAGCGCGAGACCCAAACAGCACGACCTTCTCGGCGTCACATTCCCGAGCAAAATCTTCGATTTGCTTGTACACCTTGTCGAGAGATGCCATTTGCAGCCCTTACAGCTTAATGTCAAAGTTGATCTCGGGGACGGCGGCTAGGTCGGCCAACGTCACACCGTCGACGTACTTTTCGATCACGTCGTCCAGACCACGCCAGAACTTGACGGTCGAGCAAAGATCGCTGCGAGTGCAGCTGTTGTCGATGCCATCGCACGCCACTGGAGCCGTGCTGCCCTCGACGGCGCGCAGGATGTCGCCGGCACGCACCTCGGCCGGGTCCTTGGCCATCATGTAGCCGCCGCCCTTGCCGCGCACGCTCTTAAGCAGGCCCGCCTTCATAAGCGGACGAACCAGCTGCTCCAGATACTTTTGTGAGATATGCTCGCGGTCGGCAACCTCGCGCAGGGCAATCTTGCCCTCGGCGTCGCCCAGCGCCGCGATATAGATCATCAGCCGGAGGGCATAGCGGCCCTTGGAAGAAATGAGCATACCTACCCTCTCGTCGTAACCGGGACAAAATACCAGGCTTGTTTGTCCCAAATCTTATGCACGCGGGGCAAACAAACCTGATTATTATGTCCCACATCTAAAAAGTCGAGTGGATTAGTCGGGTTTTCCCTTGACTAACGCCGAACCCATAGTAACTTTATTCCGAGAAGATTCCTAGGGTTTAGTACACCTATGAGTACACCATATACAGAGAGGGACAGCATGAGCGCAAATCCGCTGCTTTCCATCGAAGGTCTGACCGCCTCCGTGGACGAGAAGACCATCCTCCACAACGTCAACCTCAACGTCGCCGCCGGCGAGACCCACGTGCTGATGGGACCCAACGGCGCCGGCAAGTCCACCCTCGGCCACCTGGTCATGGGCGACCCCGTCTACACGGTCAACGACGGCCGCATCGTCTTTGACGGCCAGGACATCACCGAGCTCACCACCGACAAGCGTTCGCGCGCCGGCCTGTTCCTGAGCTTCCAGGCCCCGGTCGAGATTCCGGGCGTGCCACTGTCGAGCTTTTTGCGCGCCAGCATCGCCGGCCGCCCCGGCCTGGAGATGAAGGGCAAGGAGTTCCGCCGTCGCGTCAAGGAGCTCGCGGCCGAGCTCAACATGGATACCGCCTACCTCAACCGCGAGCTGGGCGTGGGCTTCTCGGGCGGCGAGAAAAAGAAGGTCGAAATGCTCCAGCTTCTGCTGCTGCAGCCCAAGCTCGCCATCCTGGACGAGACTGACTCCGGCCTGGACGTCGACGCCCTTTCCACCGTCAGTCATGGCATGGACGCCTACCGCAAGAGCTGCGACGGCTCCATGCTCATCATCACGCACAACACGCGCATCCTGGAGCACCTGGATGTCGACCGCGTCCACGTTATGGTCAAGGGCCACATCGTGCGCGAGGACGACGCCTCGCTGATCCCCTGGATCGACAAGAACGGCTTTGAGACCTTCGAGCGCGAGGCCGCCGAGCAGCGCGCCCAGGCCGAGGCCGCCGCTGCCGAGCAGCAGGCGTAAAGGGGCGACGCAATGACCAAGAACCGCACCGAGGTCGCGGACATCGACCGCAGCCTCTACGACTTCACCTATGGCGAGGAGGGATTTGAGCGCCTCGACGCCGGCATCACGCCCGACATCGTGCGCGAGATCAGCGCCAAGAAGGACGAGCCGCAGTGGATGCTCGACCTGCGCTTAAAGTCCCTCGAGATCTTTAATCGTTTTCCCGACCCGACGTGGGGCCCCTCCATCGAGGGCCTGGACATGGATAACATCGTCACCTATGTCAAGCCCAACACCGACCAAAAGCACGACTGGGAGTCGGTGCCCGACGACATCAAGAACACCTTTGAGCGCTTGGGCATCCCCGAGGCCGAGCGCAGCTACCTGGCGGGCGTCGGCGCGCAGTACGACTCCGAGCTGGTCTACCACAACATGCAGGACACGGCGTCTAAGATGGGCATCGTCTACTCCGGCATCGAGGAGGCCCTGCACGACCCGCAGTGGGAACCGCTCATCCACGAGAAGTTTATGACGCTCATCCCGCCCACCGACCACAAGTTTGCGGCCCTGCACGGCGCCGTATGGTCGGGCGGCTCGTTTGTCTACGTGCCCAAGGGCACCAAGCTCGACTTCCCGCTGCAGAGTTACTTCCGTCTTAACGCCAAGGGCGCCGGCCAGTTTGAGCACACGCTCATCATCGTCGAGGACGATGCCGACCTGCACTTCATTGAGGGTTGCTCCGCGCCCAAGTACAACGTGGCCAACCTCCACGCCGGCGCCGTCGAGCTCTTTGTGGGCAAGCGTGCGCACCTGCGCTACTCTACCATCGAGAATTGGTCCAAGAACATG
>CABUHP010000166.1 GCA_902491415.1 uncultured Collinsella sp. | reverse complement strand
CGTCAAATCGCCGGACCTCATCGCGGGCAAGCGATTCGACCGTCATGCGTTCCTTGCCGCTCAGCCCTAGGTCGGACCAGGCAAGCATGTACGGCCAAGCGCGCTCGACAAACGAACGGGCCGAGACGATCGGCGCCGTCGGCAGCTGGCGGCGAGCCGCCTCTCCCTGACGCACGAGCATCAGCAGCAGCGAACAAGCCTCGGGCTTGCCGGCAGCCATCGGAATGTCGTCGAAGGGACGGTTGCGGTCGACGTGCGACTCGAGCGTGCCATCGACCTCGCCCGGCTCAAGTCCGCCGAGCAGCTGCGCCGCACGATCGAGCATGTCGACCGGGCCGTCGAGCGTCGAGAGCGCCCGCGCCAGCACGCGCTCCATGCAATCCTCCACCGCGTTGAGCGTCACGAGCTCCTGCGGCACCACGGCGGACGTGCGGTTACGCACACGCGCCACAAACTCGAGCGTCGACAGGTATACGTCACCAAAGGGCGCATAATCGCCCTGGTAGCCACCGCAAAGCGCGGGCGCCGCCAGCGCGTACTCAGTTTTGGACAGTGGGCTCAACGCCATCGCACCCAGCTCGAGCGCCGTATCCTCCAGCATGAGGCCCAGCGTACGCGAGCGCAGGCGCTCGGCGTCGCCCGCCGACACATCGCGGTCGAGCACACGCGCGGCATCCGGCGCATCACGCTCAACCGTGCGAATATGCAGACGCTCGGCAATGGCGCGAACGGCGGCACAGCGAGCAGCCTCGGCCTCCTCCTGCGCCGGCGTAAAGATACGGTTGCGTCCCAACACCAGGCCGACCACATTGCGCGGACCTAGGGCGTCGACGGCAAGCGCCGCCAGCAGGGACGACGGCAGGTCGCCCTCGAGCGCCACCACGGCGCGCGACGTACCGCGGGCACGGGCGTTATCGCGCACAGCGAGCACCAGCGCCTGCCACAACCACTCCTCGGAACGAAAATCGGGCAGCTCGTGGTCCTCCAAAGCATCGAGCATTACGCCGCGCTGAATCTCCTGAACCAGCAGGCTCTCCTCAAAGCACGGCGCCTGGGCCACCACGCGGCCGCAGTCGTCGAGCACAAACGAGCCGCCGGTATACACCGACTCGTCATAGGCACCGACCGGTGCCATGCAGGCAAACCATACGCTGCGCTTGGAGGCGATCTTGCGGTAGGCTCCGCTGCGCACGGCGGCAATGGCGGCAGTCTCGCGGTCGGTCATGTCAAACGCGTTGAATTGGAAATACGCAATGAGGTCAACACCGGTCGGTAACATCTCGAGTTCGCGGTCCAAGTCAAAAATCACGGCGATGCGCACGCCGTCCACATCGAACACCGGCGGCGCCCAACGTGTGTCGTTGTTCTCGCCACGCTGCAGGGCAATGCTCGAACGGGCCGGCACCACATGACCGTCCTTGAGCATCATGTAGTCGAGCAGGGGCTGGCCCTCAAACGAAACCGCCGCGGGCACGATGCAGATCATATCGAGCTCTTGGATACGCTCGGCGACGCCGGTCAAGCCGGCAAGTATGTCGTGCTCAAAGTCGGCAGCGCCCACCAGGCCGCCGGGCAGGGCTCCCATAAAGAGCGGAGCCGGGACGCACAGCACGCGCGCACCGCGCTCGTGGGCCAGGCGCGCCTGGTCCTCGATGCGACCGCAGATACCCTCAATATCACCCAGGCGCATATCGATCTGTGCAAGTGCGAGCTTCATGGCTCAGCCCTTTCCGTCGTAAACCATCGTTGTCGTAGTAAAAGCGCCGGCCGCATGATGCAGTCGGCGCTCGCATGTGCATATGCTAGCTATGATACCCCGAGCGGGGGGCGCGCTCCTAGAACGTCGCGGACCACAGCCCGTGCAGGTTGCAATAGGCATAGACGGTACCGGTCTTGGAGCCGCCGGCAAAAAACGTCGCGGGCTTCATGCCGGGCTCAAGGTAATGGACCTCTAAGCGGCCCTCGGCCTCAAGGGCGATCCACTCAATGTAGTGCTCGGGCAGGCTGGGGTGCTCGACCGAGCCAACGCGTGCGCGAATCACGTGACCGTCACGCTCGGTCTCGACAACAGGCACGTGCTTCTCGTGCGCCGCGTCCTCAGTGTTTGCAGTCAGTTCCGTGCAACCGGCAGGGGTCGCAACGTCGTCGCCAAGGGCGGCGATGAGCTTGCCGTCGGGGTCCTTAAAGAAT
The DNA here is from genome assembly GCA_902491415.1 of uncultured Collinsella sp. GTDB lineage: Bacteria > Actinomycetota > Coriobacteriia > Coriobacteriales > Coriobacteriaceae > Collinsella. The sequence goes on along the minus strand of CABUHP010000166.1, from coordinate 2,259 downwards.
TTCGCCATGATGTTCTCCTTTGCTGATGTGCCAATGTTCTTGATGGTTCTTATGCCCAAAGGCAGACAAACCATCCACGGCATTGCAAATGAACACATAACGGATCAAGCAAGCGGTCGGGCCAAAATGCGTCGACCGTCCTGCCCACTCCAGCAGTCCCACCCCGCGCGAGGCTAGCGCCCGTCGCCGTCCAGCAGTGCCAGAACATCCTCGCGCGTGAACAGTGCCGACGAGATGCCGTCGCCGCCGAGCACACTGTTGACCAGATCACGCTTGGACTCCTGCATCTTCATAATGCGTTCCTCGATCGTGTCCTTGGCGATGAGCTTGTACACGGTCACGGTATGTTGCTGGCCAATGCGGTGTGCTCGGTCAGTCGCTTGGTCCTGCGCCGCCACGTTCCACCACGGGTCGTAGTGGATGACCACATCGGCAGCCGTCAGGTTAAGGCCCACACCGCCCGCCTTGAGCGAAATCAAAAAGACCGGAACCTCGCCCGCCTGGAACTGCGCGACCATCTTGGCGCGGCTCTCCTTAGACGAAGCGCCCGTCAGCTTAAGAAAGCCGATGTCCTCCTTAGCCAGGCGCTTGCCAATGATATCGAGCATGCCCGTGAACTGGCTGAACAACAGGATGCGATGACCGCCGTCGAGTGCGCCGTGCACGAGCTCCATGCACGTATCGAGCTTGGCGCTCCCCGCCTTGTAATCCTCGTAGTGCAGACGCGGGTCGCAGCAGATCTGGCGCAGCTTGGTGAGCTCGGCGAGCACCTTGAGCTTGTCTTTCTTAAACTCGGATGCCTCGCGATGCTGCACCTGCTGGGCGATGCGGTCCTGGTTTGCCAGGTAAAGCTTGCGCTGCTCGCCGGTGAGCTGAGCCACGACCGTATCCTCGATCTTTTCGGGCAGATCGGCCACCACGTCTTCCTTGGCACGGCGCAGCACAAACGGCGACACGAGCGTCTGCAGGCGAGCGGCACTGTCACCCTCGGCGTGCTCGACCGGGCATTCGAAGCGCTTGGCAAACGACTCGCGCGTGCCAAGTAGGCCCGGCATCAAGAAGTCGAAGATGCTCCAGAGCTCGGACAAGCGGTTTTCGATGGGCGTGCCCGTCAGGGCAAAGCGCACGCCAGCAGGCAGGCGCTTTGCGGCGCGCGCCACCTGCGTGAGCGGGTTTTTAATGTACTGGGCCTCATCGAGTACCACGCGGGCAAAATCCTGCTCGGCGTACTCATCGATATCGCGGCGCATAAGATCATACGACGTCACGACCACGTTATGCTCGGCCACTCCGGCAATCTGTACGCGACGCTGCGCCTTGGCGCCCACGATGGCGCACACATCGAGCGAGGGCGCAAAGCGCTCCAGCTCGGCCGTCCAGTTGTACACGAGCGAGGCCGGGCATACCACGAGCGTGGGCTTGGTGTCCCCCGCCTCCACGCGCGCCAGGATATGCGCGATCATCTGGAGCGTTTTGCCCAGACCCATGTCGTCGGCCAAGATGCCGCCAAGGCCCAGGTGCTCGAGCGAGCCGAGCCACTGGTATCCGTCGACCTGGTAGCCGCGCATCGTTGCCTTGAGCGATGCCGGCACCGTAAAGTCCATCTTGCCGAGCGTGTCCAGGCGCTCAACGGTACGGCGGAACGCAGCGTCGCGATCGGCCTCGAGCGCCGGCGTGCGCGCGAGCATGCTATCGACGAACAGGGTGCTCGACGCGGGGAGCGACACACCGTCAAGCAGGTCGACGGCATCGACACCCAGGTCCTCGGCGAGGCCAAACGCGGCTCGGGCGCCCTCGTCCAAGCGAATGATGTCGCCGGAGGTCAGACGCGCAAACGTCTGGTGGCGCTTGTACGAATCGAGATAGATGGCAAGGTCTGCGGCCGAAAGCCCGCTCGCGCCCAACTCGACATCGAGCAGATTGCTCTTGACGGTGGCGCGCACCGAGAGTTTGGGCGCGGGACGCACCGAGATCTGGCGCAGGCGGTCGCTGAGCATGACCTCGCCAAGCTCGGACAGGGCGGACAGGCCCTCGGTCAGCAGGCAGAACAAGCTCTCGTCATCGCGCTCTTCAAACGCCAGACCGCCCTCGTAAAAGTCGAAATACAGGGCCGCCGTATCCATAACGCGAAACTCCGCCACCTCGTCGCGGGGCGGCACGCCGGGGCGTTGCTCTTCGAAGGGGCTGCCCGGAGCGCCCAGGCTAAAGAGATCCGCCGACCAATCGCCGTAGGCAACCGTAATTTTGCAGGTCACGAGC
>CABUHP010000165.1 GCA_902491415.1 uncultured Collinsella sp. | reverse complement strand
AAAGGTGCCGTCCGCGCCCGAAAGGTTGACGAGCGCGACGCCGGCAAAGCCCAGCGCACAGCCAAGCACCTTGGCCGTATTGAGCTTCTCGGTGTGAAATGCCAGGGCGGCAAAGAGGATTGCGAGGAAGTTGGCGCTGGCCTCGATGATGGAGCTCGACATGGCGCTGGCGCGCGAGAGGCCCAGATAGAAAAAGAAGTACTGCCCGATAGTCTGGAAGAGCGACAAGACAAAGATGGGCTTGATGTCGCGCGCTTGCGGTATGAGGGGGCGGCGTTGGGCCGCGCTCATCCCAACGATAACCAGGGCGCCGGCAAGCGTAAAGCGTAAACCTGCAAAGAGCAGCTGCGAAGCGCTGTCGTGCGCCGGGATACCAAAGAGTGCGTAGCCGATCTTGATGCAGGGAAAGGCCGATCCCCAGAGTGCACAGCAAACAAGACAGCCCAGGATGAGTCCGGGCAGGGTGGCGAGATACGGTTTGCGGCTTTCCATGATGTCCTTCCTACATGCGCGAAGCAAAAAAGAACCCGCCACCGGGCGTGCCGATGGCGGGTGTTGTTACCCGAAGGGATTGTACCCGATGGGAAAGGTTTAGGCGAAGTAGGCTACGCCGCTCTCAAAGATCGGCATGAACTTGTCGCCGGGGACATGCTCGGGCACGTTGCGGTACAGGTTGTCGCCGCGACGCTCGGCATGGCCCATCTTGCCCAGGACACGGCCGTCGGGGCTCGTGATGCCCTCGATGGCGAGTGCGGAGCCGTTGGGGTTGACGGAAAGGTCCATGCTGGGCTTGCCGTCCTCGCCCACGTACTGCGTAGCGACCTGGCCGTTGGCGATCAGCTGGGCGAGTACCTCGTCGTTGGCGACAAAGCGGCCCTCGCCGTGGCTGATGGCGACGGTGTAGGGGTCGTCGAGGCTGCACTGCGACAGCCACGGGGACAGGTTGGACGAGATACGGGTGCGCACCAGGCGGCTCTGATGGCGACCGATGGTGTTGAACGTCAGCGTGGGCGCATCGGGCGTGGCGTCGACGATGTCGCCGTAGGGCACCAGGCCGAGCTTGACCAGGGCCTGGAAGCCGTTGCAGATGCCCAGCATCAGGCCATCGCGGGCCTTGAGCAGGTCGCGGACTGCCTCGGTGACCTCGGGAGCGCGGAAGAACGCCGTGATGAACTTGGCAGAGCCGTCGGGCTCGTCACCGCCCGAGAAGCCGCCGGGGATCATGACGATCTGGCTTGCACGGATGCGGCGGGCAAGCTCGTGGGTGCTCTCGGCGACGGCCTCGGGCGTGAGGTTGTTGATCACGAAGGTGTCGGCCTCGGCACCGGCGGCACGGAAGGCGCGGGCGCTGTCGTACTCACAGTTGTTGCCGGGGAACACGGGGATGATCACGCGCGGGCGGGCGATCTTGGCACCGCCGTACACGTGGATGTCCTTGGCGCGGAAGTCGATGGTCTCGACCTCGGGGGTCTCGCCGGCGCTGCGGTAGGCGAAGACACCCTCGATGCCGCCCTCCCAGGCCTCTTGGAGCTCAGCGAGCTCGATGACCTCGGAGCCGGTGTCGATGACATAGCCCTCGACGGTGGTGCCCAGGGGCTCGACGACAACGCCGTCGGCGACCTCGGGCAGCTCGGCGTCCTCGGCGAGCTCGACGATAAAGCTGCCGTAGAGCGGGGTGAAGAGGCTCTCCACGTCCACGTCCTCGGCAAGCTCGATACCGATCTGGTTGCCGACACACATCTTAAAGAGGCTCTCGGCGCCACAGCCGTAGCCGGGCGTGGAGACGGCCAGGGCGTTGCCGTTGGCGGTGAGCGCCTCGACGGCGTCAAACGCGGCGAGCAGCTGCTGATCGTCGGGGCGGTAGTCCTCACCATAGGTGGCGGGGGCGATGCGCACGACGCGATGCGTCAGACCCTTGAACTCGGGCGAGACGGCACGGGCGGCCTTACCCACGGCAACAGCGAAGCTGATCAGGGTCGGCGGAACGTTGAGCTCACCGGCCTCGTCCTCAAACGAGCCGCTCATAGAGTCCTTGCCGCCGATGGCGCCGGCACCCAGATCGACCTGGGCCATAAGGGCGCCCAGGACGGCTGCCATGGGCTTGCCCCAGCGCTCGGCCTCGGTGCGCAGGCGCTCGAAGTACTCCTGGAAGGAGAGGTAGGCGCGCTTGTGCTCAAAGCCGGCGGCCACGAGCTTGGCGATGGACTCGACCACGGACAGGTAGGCGCCAGCAAACTGGTCGGCCTCCATCAGGTAGGGGTTAAAGCCCCATGCCATGGCGCTTGCCGTGGTGGTCTCGCCGTCCACGGGGAACTTGGCGACCATGGCCGAGCTTGGGGTGAGCTGCGTCTTGCCGCCAAAAGGCATAAGCACGGTCGCGGCGCCGATGGTGGAGTCGAAGCGCTCGGAAAGGCCCTTGTTGGAGGCGACGTTGAGGTCGGTGACGAGCGAGGTCATGCGCTCGGCAAGCGTGGTGCCGGCCCAGCTGGGCTGCCACACGCTGCGGGCACAGACGTGGGCGACCTGGTGCTTGGGTGCACCGTTGGAGTTGAGGAACTCACGGGACAGGTCGACGATGGCGACACCGTTCCAGGCCATGCGCATGCGCGGCTCGGCGGTAACCTCGGCGATAACGGTCGCCTCCAGGTTTTCCTCGGCGGCGTAGCCCATGAACTCCTCGACGTCCCCGTCGGCGACGGCGCAAGCCATGCGCTCCTGGGACTCGGAGATAGCGAGCTCGGTGCCGTCCAGGCCGTCGTACTTCTTGGTCACGGTGTCCAGGTCCACGTACAGGCCGTCGGCAAGCTCGCCTACGGCGACCGAGACGCCGCCGGCGCCAAAGTCGTTGCAGCGCTTGATCAGACGGCAGGCGTCGCCGCGGCGGAACAGGCGCTGCAGCTTGCGCTCGACCGGGGCGTTGCCCTTCTGGACCTCGGCACCCGAGGTCTCGATGGACTCGGTGTTCTGGGTCTTGGAGGAGCCGGTGGCGCCACCGATGCCATCGCGGCCGGTGCGGCCGCCCAGCAGGATGATCTTGTCGGTGGGGGCGGGGCACTCGCGACGCACGTGGTTTGCCGGGGTAGCGCCCACGACGGCGCCGACCTCCATGCGCTTGGCGACGTAGCCGGGGTGATAGAGTTCGTTGACCTGACCGGTGGCAAGGCCGATCTGGTTGCCGTAGCTGGAGTAGCCGGCGGCAGCAGTGGTCACGAGCTTACGCTGCGGCAGCTTGCCCTCGAGCGTCTCGGACACGGGGACGGTGGGGTCGCCGGCGCCGGTGACACGCATGGCCTGGTACACGTAGCTGCGGCCCGACAGCGGGTCGCGGATGGCACCGCCCACGCAGGTGGCGGCACCGCCGAAGGGCTCGATCTCGGTCGGGTGGTTGTGGGTCTCGTTCTTAAACAGGAACAGCCAGTCCTGGTCCTCGCCGTCGACATCGACCTTCACCTTGACGGTGCAGGCGTTGATCTCCTCGGACTCGTCGATATCGGTCATGACGCCGGTCTTCTTGAGGTACTTGGCGCCGATGGTGCCCATGTCCATGAGGCAGACGGGCTTGGCGTCGCGGCCGAGTTCGTGGCGCATCTCCATGTAGCGGTCGAAGGCCTGCTGCACCACAGCGTCGTCGATCGTCACGTCGTCCAGGACGGTGCCGAAGGTGGTGTGGCGGCAGTGGTCGGACCAGTAGGTGTCGATCACGCGGATCTCGGTGATGGTGGGGTCGCGATCCTCATCGCGGAAGTACTGCTGGCAGAAGGCGATGTCCGCCTCGTCCATGGCAAGACCGCGCTCGGCGATAAAAGCCGCAAGGCCGGCCTCATCGAGCTCGCGGAAACCGTCGAGCACCTCGACGGGCTGGGGCTCGGGGGTCTCCATGTACAGCGTCTCGGGCAGGTCGAGCGAGGCGATGCGCGCCTCGACGGGGTTCACCACGTAGTGCTTGATGGCATCGATGGCGGCTTCGTCCAGAGCGCCCGAGATCATATAGACCTTGGCGGAGCGCACGGCGGGGCGCTCGCCCTGGCTGATGAGCTGCACGCACTCGCTGGCGGAGTCGGCGCGCTGGTCAAACTGGCCAGGCAGGAATTCGACGGCAAAGACGGCGCCATCGCTTGCGGGGAGCTCGTCGTAGGTCACATCGACCTGGGGCTCGCTAAAGACGGTCGGCACGCAGGAGCGGAAAAGCTCCTCGTCGATGCCCTCGACGTCGTAGCGGTTGATGATCCTCAGGGCCTCGATGCCCTTGATGCCGAGAATTTCGGTCAGCTCGCCCTTGAGCTGCTGAGCCTCGACGTCGAACCCGGGTTTCTTCTCCACGTAGATACGAGAGACCATTGGTTCCTGCCTTCCTGATCGGTTGGGCGTACGGTACGGTATGCGGCAGCGGTCGGTTTGCGGGGTCTGCCCTGCGGTCGCCTTGAGCCACATGTTTGTAAACCTCACTATGATACGACAGCTCGCG
>CABUHP010000164.1 GCA_902491415.1 uncultured Collinsella sp. | reverse complement strand
GGCCCGTGGGTTATACCCTAAGAGCAAACCACCCTTTTTAAGGGTGGTTCTGATTCACGTCACCTTGTCTCAAATGCGGCCCGCTCGCTGACTTATGCTCAACCTGCGGCGCCATTTTGCTTGAAGGCACCTTGCTCGATCTGGCGGGTTTTCGCCGTCGGAAATGATCCGTTGGGGACGGAGGAAAACGGATCATTTTTATCCTGGTGCATTGGTGCAGGGGGGCAGGTTTCCTTTGCACTAGTTTCTGTCGAGTCGGTGCTTCTTGCGGGTTGCCCGTATAATGGTTTGCGTATGAACCGCAACCAAGGAGTTCCAGTTTATGGACCAGAACCTTTTTAAATTCGACCTGATTGCCGAGGATCCGACGACGCACGCGCGCGCCGGCGTACTGCACACCCCGCACGGCGACATCGAGACGCCGATCTTTATGCCCGTGGGCACCAAGGCAAACGGCAAGGGCATTCCTACCGAGACTGTCAAGAAGCTCGGCGCCCAGATCGTGCTCGCCAATACCTATCATCTGTCCATGCGTCCCGGCGAGGATACCATCGCCGAGCTGGGCGGCCTGCACAAGTTCATGAACTGGCACGGCCCCATCCTCACCGACTCGGGCGGTTTCCAGGTCTTCAGCCACAACGATGCCGTCAAGCTCACCGATGAGGGCGTGCGCTTTATCGTCAACGATTACGACGGCCGCCACGTGTTTTGGACGCCCGAGGACAACATGGAAATCGCCATGAAACTCGGCTCCGATATCTGCATGCAGCTCGACCAGTGCCCGGGCTATCCCGCCACGCGCGCCTACGTTGAGCGCGCCGTTGAGCTGTCGAGCATGTGGGCCGAGCGCTGCTATAAGGCGCATACCCGCGATGACCAGGCGCTCTTTGGCATCGTTCAGGGCGGCATGCACCTGGATCTGCGCCTGCGTTCGCTGCGCCATCTGGAGGAGTGCGGCGACTTCCCGGGCTATGGTATCGGTGGCTATTCGGTGGGCGAGGATCACGAGACCATGTTCGAGACCCTGGCGCCGCTCGTGAGCGAGTACATGCCCAAGCACAAGCCGCGCTACCTCATGGGCGTCGGCAATCCGACCACGCTCGTGCGCGGTGTGGGCGTGGGCATCGACATGTTCGACTGTGTGCTGCCGACGCGCACCGGCCGTATGGGCACGGCGTTCTCCAGCGAGGGTCGCCTCAACTTCCGCAACGCGCGCTTTGCGCACGACGACGGCCCCATCGACCCCACTTGCACCTGCCCGGTGTGCACGGGCGGCTACAGCCGCGCGCTCATCCGTCACATGGTCACGCAGAAGGAGATGCTCGGCGGCATTCTGCTGTCGATGCACAACATCTACTACCTGCTCAACCTTATGCAGCGTGCCCGCCAGGCCATTATCGAGGGCCGCTACGGCGCGTTTGTGAGCGACTGGATGAACAGCCCTGCGGCGGTGGACTACTAAGGGCGGCGCGGGCGCTTGCAGAGCGCGGGCAACGGCAAGGGGCGAGCGCCGGCCGGTCATCACGTTCGCTAACACCGTGTGCACGACCGCTGACCGATAGCTTGCAAGCACTTGATACATCGTGGGTACCATACCGAGTAGTTGATGTTCGGGCGGGTGTTTGGCGCATGGCGTCGACCCCGCCCGTTTTTCTTTTTCTCGATAGGAGCACCCATGATTAAGAACGAGAATGTCGAGGGCGAGCCTGCCTACGACGAGACGTACCGCCGCGGTCCCGTGGTCATGCGCGGCCCCATGATTCCTAAGGACAACACCTACGCCAACCTGCTGGCGCCCGAGGAGTCGACCGACTGGTTGCATGCCGATCCGTGGCGCGTACTGCGCATCCAGGCCGAGTTTGTCGATGGCTTTGGCGCACTTGCCGAGTTAGGGCCTGCGGTGACCATCTTCGGTAGTGCCCGTACGCCCAAGACCGATCCGCTCTACAAGGCGGCGCGCACGGTCGGCCGTAAGATTGCCCAGCGCGGCGTGGCGGTTATCACCGGTGGCGGCCCCGGCATCATGGAGGCGGCCAACAGGGGGGCGGCGAGTGCCAACGGCAAGTCGGTCGGCTTGGGTATCGAGCTTCCGCACGAGCAGGGGCTCAACAAATACGTGAACCTGGGTATGGACTTCCGCTACTTCTTTGTGCGCAAAACCATGTTCGTCAAATACAGCTCGGGTGCCATCGTGTTTCCCGGCGGCTTTGGCACGCTCGACGAGATGTTCGAGGTGCTCACGCTGGTGCAAACGCACAAGGTCAAGCGCATGCCCCTCGTGCTGGTGGGCACAGAGTACTGGCAGGGCCTGTTCGACTGGCTCAACGGCCCGGTGATGGACGCCGGTATGATCAGTCCGCTCGATCCCGAGCTCGTGCACATCACCGACGACCTCAACGAAGCCGTTGACATTGCCCTGAGCGGGCTGATGTAGGACGCCCGTCCGCCGTTATAGTAATGCGAGCGTCACCCTGATGCTATTTAACATCAGACTACCATCTAAATTGGGTATACTGATGCAAAAGACGAGAGCGAGGAGGTCGCAAATGTCTACAGCAACAGTTAAGCCTACGACGGTTCGCATCGAAGAGGGGCTCAAGGAGCAGGCGACTGAGTTCTTGGATTCGGTCGGCCTCAGCCTCAATTCCTATCTCAATCTTGCCGTTCGGCAGCTGGTAAATCAGCGAAAGATTCCTTTTGAGATTGTAGGAAGGGCGGAGGTGCCCAACGAGGCGACGAGGCGTGCCATGGTGATCGCCGAGGCTCATGAGTTGGGGGTTTTGCCGGACGATAGCCCGTCATTCAACAACGCTGATGAGCTTATATCATTCCTCGATGAGGACTAGCGATGTTCGAGATTAAAGTCGAGGCTCAATTTAAGGTGGACTACAAACGAACGATGCGCATGCATCCGCAGCTAAAAAGTGAGTTTAAAGCGGCGGTTGCGGAGCTTGTGGCTCATGGGTCACTTCCGGCGGAGTATGGTGCCCACGAGCTCTCAAACCCGGGCGGAAACTACAACGGCCACATCGATTTCCACCTATCCGATGGCTTGGTCGATGTGGTCGTTCTTTATCTTCCCCATAAGACTAACCCAGTGATTAGGCTGGTGAGAATGGGCACTCATCAGGAGCTGTTTCAGGGTCCGCTGGGCTGATCGCCGATTTCCAAGTTGCGGTGGAATAGGGATTGATTGGCGGCTGATTGGCCAGGAGCAGACCCTATTCCACCGCAACTGATAGGGGCGCCACGTTCGTTGCTGCGGCCCCCGGTTCTCCTCGTTGCTGGATTTCGCTCAAAAACTCAGCGGCGACTTCATTGCTTTTGAAACGGATGCTGCAGTCTTCTTTCTTGGGGAATGCCAGCAGCGGAATAGTCCCGTACCAGACAGTTTCCTCGTCAATCACGGCCGCGCAAAGCCGCCCTTTGGCCTTGACGGAATAGTCGACGTTCATCTCGGCAAAAATCGCTTTCGCGTCATCGCGCGGAGTTGAGGCAACATAAATCTCAAGGGTAATCCCACGGGCGGCTGCGCCTGCGAGTGTGGCGGTGAGTTTCGCGAGGCATGCGGCGGATGCGTAGGATGCGGCTATGAAGGCGCTCTTTGTGGCACCGGTGATGTCTTTAATTAATGCCTCAATAGCGTTTGCTGGCTCTATGAGAATGTTGTAATCGGGTTGCTCACTGTCCTCTGCTGAATAAATTTCGTAGCCCAGCTTGGCGTACGTCTTGAGTCTCTTCTGGTACATGCGAGCGAGCATGGGTATCGACAGGTCAATGTAGTCGAATATCTCAATCTGTTGCTTGCCCTCGTGGCTTCTGTGCAGTCTGCCCGCCTGCTGCGTTACACTGCCGTCCCAAGATATCGGCGTGGCAATGAATAGGGTGTCAAGGTAGGACAGATCGAAGCCCTCGCTCAGAAGGCTTTCGGTGGCGACGATGATTCGATGTTCATGCTCAAGGCCGGGAAGACTGTTCAGTATCGTTTTTCTTTCTTTGGCACCGATTTCTCCGGTTAAGAGTATGGGTTCGTGTCTGCGATCATTAAGCAGCCTGAACAGTTCCTCAGCATGCTTTTTCCTTTTGGATAGTATGAGCGGATGCCGACCGTTTGACGCTGCTTCGAGGGCGTCATCGACAATCAATTCGTTTCTTGCCGCATGTGCACACAGCAGATCAAGAATCTGATTGAAGCTTGCACCCGGCTCGTAGGCAGATAGCCGAATGCCGGTAAATCTCGGCCGCACGATGCGCTGGATGCCCTGCTGAATTGCCAGCGTTTTTGGATCGATGGCATAGCGAAGCGGGCCGCAGAGCATCGAGAGCGCGCGTGTGAGTCCGTCGGAGCGCTCGGGTGTCGCGGAAAGGCCATATACATATTTGGCTGGAACGGACTTGAGGACGAGCTCGAGCTGAGGCGCGGCAGCATGGTGGCATTCGTCGCAGATAATGAGGCCGTAATTACAAACAAGGTCC
>CABUHP010000163.1 GCA_902491415.1 uncultured Collinsella sp. | reverse complement strand
TCGCCCAAGCGAGCCGTATAGGTGTCCCAGGCACGACGACCGCGCTGGTTGAGCATCTCCAGGTCGACCTGGGCCGACCCAATCATCGATGCCATCGCGGCACCCAGACGCTGATGGCGCGCCTCGAGCACATCGGCCAACTCCGTCATAGCCGGCGCCACCGATTCTGCCGCCGCCGTGGGCGTGGAGGCGCGGCGGTCGCTCACCATGTCGCAAATCGAGGTATCAGGCTCATGGCCAATGCCGGTCACCACGGGCACAGGACAAGCCGCCACCGCGCGAGCAAGCTCCTCGTCGTTAAAGGTCATGAGGTCCTCAAAGGAGCCGCCGCCGCGCACCAGCAAAATACAGTCGGGCGCCGGCGTGATGGCGGCGGCGCGGCGCAAGCCCTCAATGAGCTCAGCCGGCGCACCCTCACCTTGAACCTTGGCGCCCACGCAGACGAGCTCGACGAGCGGGTTGCGACGACGCAATGTGCGCTTGACGTCGTCGATTACGGCACCCGAAAGCGAGGTGACGACCGCCACGCGGGAGCAGAACACCGGAATACGGCGCTTGCGCGCTTCGTCCATCAGGCCCTCGCGACGCAGCTTTTCGGCCAGTTGCGCCACTTGTTGACGCAGCAGACCCTCCCCCGCCAGCGAGAATGAGCGAGCGACAAAGCTCATGCGGCCCGTGGCCTTATAAAGATTGAAGCTGCCCTTAAAGCTCACCTGCATGCCGTCGCGCAGATCGAACGTGCGCTTGAGATAGGCACCCTTCCAGATGATGCAGTCGACGGCCGCCGAGTCGTCCTTGATCTGAAAGTAGCAGTGGCCGCTTCGGGCATTGGGGCCACGGAAGCCCGTGACCTCGCCCAAAACGCTCAGCTGCGGAATGGCATCGAGCGCGCCGGCGGCGATCTCCACCGCCTGGCTCACGCTGAGTTCCTTACGCTCCTGCTCGTCCGAACCGTCGAACTCGGCGGAAACGGCATTGCCGGTCAGATTCCAGCCTGCCACGCAGCCTCCTTTCGTTATCGTGCACAAGGGCTCCGGCCCTGCGCAAATTCAAGTCCAACACATAGTACAGCGCCGCGGGGACACAAATCTCCGCGGCGCCTGTCAAGCCAATTTGTTATCGGTTGGAGTTTCTGTTGTAGCGAGCCATCAGGTAGAGCAGCTGAATGATCGAAGTGAGCGCTGCAGCAACATAGGTAAGCGCGGCTGCCGTCAGGACCTTCTTGGCACCATTGACCTGCTTGGAGCTCATGCCCGACTGCTCGATGTACGCCACGGCGCGGCGGCTGGCATCAATCTCGACCGGCAGCGTAACCAGTTGGAACAGCACGCTAAACGAGAAGAAGATCAGTGCGAGGGTCGTGAGTCCCGCGATGTTCATAAACAGGCCCAAGAGCAACACGATGGTCCAGGTGTTCTGGGTAAAGTTGACGACCGGCACGAGGGCGGTGCGAACCTTCATCATGGCGTAACCGCTTTGACGCTGGGCGGCATGGCCCGCCTCGTGGCAGGCGACGGCAACGCTTGCGACCGACCCGCCCGAACGGTTGGCATCCGAGAGATACAGGTTATTGTCCTGTGGGTTGTAATGGTCGGTGAGCTCGCCGGCGACACCCTTGATACCCACGGCGTTGCAGCCGTTGGCGTCGAGCATGCGGCGAGCGACCGTGGCGCCCGTGTCGCCGTCCGAGCGAACCTTGGACCAGGTTTTGTACGTCGAGTTGATATAGTTCTGTGCGGCAAGGCCAATCACCGTGCAGACAAGAACAACCAGCAGGTACAGCGGGTCGATGCCAAAGCCGTATCCATAGTAATAAGGCATGCGAATTCCTCCGAATCGAGTTACACGTTGGAGGCATTCTACCCACTCAAGCGGCTAGGCTTCCTTACAGCAATTCAATTTTGCCATCTTTGACCGTCAACCCCATGTTGCCCGAGAGCAGATCGTCCAGGCGCGAGCCCACAAGCTCAAAGCGCCAGCCTTCGCGCAAGGGGCTCTGCTCGGGATGCTCAATGTAGTCGGCCAGGTCATCGCGCGAGGCAATGACCGAGGTCGCCACTCCCGAGCGTTCGGCAACCAGGCGGATGAGCGCGTACATGAGATCCGTCACGCTCTCCAACTCCGGAGAGATCTGGCGATGCCCGCGCACCATGAGCGGCAGGCGATCGTGCGGGCAGCTTGCGCCGCGCTTGATGGCCATGAGCGCACCGTCCACGTCGCGCTCCCCCAACTGATCGGTACCGCGAATGCTGCGGAACTCCTCAACGCGCACGGGATTGCGTTTAACGAGCGCAAGCAGCGTGTCGTCGGACATGACCCATTTGCGCGGGATGTTGCGGCGCTCGGCGCGGTCCTCACGCCAGGCGGCGAGCTCGCGCGCGATACCCAGCTGGTGACGACTGCACGAGTTGATGCGTTTGACCTTGCGGAACGCCTCGTGGCGATCGGCGCGATAGTGCGACTCGTCAGCCAGCGGGCGCAGCTCGTCGAGCACCCAGTCCACGCGGCCCAGCTCGCGCAGGCGGCTCATCATCTCGGTATAGGCGACGATCAGATACTTGACGTCATCGATCGCGTACTCAATCTGCTTATCGGTCAGCGGGCGACGCGACCAGTCGGTCAGTGACTCGGTCTTGGGCAATGAGACGCCGCAAAACGTCTGCACGAGCGCGCCGTAGGAAATCTGCTGACGCTCGCCCAAAAAGGCGGCGGCCACCTGCGTGTCAAAAATCGGACGCGGCAGCACGCCTACGGTATGGAGCATGACCTCCATATCCTGCGAGCAGGCGTGGAAGACCTTGGTCACGCTCTCGTCGGCCATAAGCTCGGCCAGCGGCGATAGGTCGTCGATTACCAGGGGATCGACCGCTACACTCTCGGCAGGGGTGGCAATCTGAACCAAACACAGACGCGGATGGAACGTGCGCTCGCGCAAAAACTCGGTATCGACGGCAATCGCGTCGAACTCACGGGCGCGCTGGCAAAAGTCGAGTAGAGCCTGATGTGTGGAAATGTACATATCAACCCATCGAATAAGGTTAGGCCCGAAAAACACGGGTAGGATATCGGCATTGCCTTACAACTATACTCGGTTAGTCACAGAACGGGAACGTAAGTATGCGCTGCCTTATCATCCACAACCCGGCATCGGGCCCCAGCTCAGATGAAATCTACGCATTCACGCACGCCCTTGCACAGGGCGGCGACGAAGTCGTGATGCGCTTTATCGGCGATGGCATGGAGCCCGAGGACGCCGTGGCAGACGTTCGCGAGTTCGACCGCGTGGTCGTCTCGGGCGGCGACGGCACCGTCTCCAACGTGCTCGACCAGATGCGCGGCTGCGGCGTCCCCACGCTCGTTTTCCCCTCCGGCACGGCCTGCCTGTTCTTTAACAACATCGGCAATGCCCCCGAGGCAGCGGCGCTTGCCAAGGCATGTCGCGCCGGCCGCACGGTCAAAGTAGACATGGGCGAGCTCTTTTGGCTCGACGAGAACGGCAACGAAAAGCGCCATGGCTTTATCATCATCGCCGGTTCGGGCTTTGACGCCGAGATCATGATGAAGGCCGCCCCCACCAAAAACGACATCGGCGAGATCGCCTACTTCCTCTCCGCGCTCGCCACGCCCAATCCCACGGTGGCGCACTTTACGATTGAGCATGACGGCATTGTCGAGGAGCTCGACGGCATCTGCTGCATGGCCGGCAACACCTCGGTCATCCAAAACGACATCAACCTGTTCCCCAACTGCCGTATGAACGACGGCATGGTCGACATCGTCGTTATTGAGCCCGTGCGCACGGTGCAGTTGCTCCCCACGGTAATCACCGCCGCGCTCGACCCCGCCGGCAAGGTACTCGGCCGCCCGCAGTTTAAGATCATCCAGACCAAAGAAGCCAAGATTACCTGCACGCCATCGCTCGGCATGCAGTTTGATGGCGAGATCATCTCCAGCAACTCCGGCGTCTTTGGCGCCCGCGCGCTACCGCAATGCCTTGATATCATCGTCGACGAATTCTCGCCGCTCGGAAAATAGGAGGACCCCCGTGAACGACAACCCCATCCTTGGCTTTATCGTCATCGTTTTGGCCATGCTCGTCGGCTATGCCATTAACGTGATTCACCGTCGAAAGAAGTAGCCATTACTCTTAGACGGCCCGTGCAGCCCGGACCCCTCGCCGGCATGAAACCACATGCCGGCGAGGGGTCCGCTTTTTTCTTGACGCTTTATTTAGCTACATTTTTCGCTGGCGTTA
Organism: uncultured Collinsella sp.; assembly: GCA_902491415.1. Taxonomy (GTDB): domain Bacteria; phylum Actinomycetota; class Coriobacteriia; order Coriobacteriales; family Coriobacteriaceae; genus Collinsella. The sequence goes on along the minus strand of CABUHP010000163.1, from coordinate 226 downwards.
TACAAATTGATTTCCCACTAAATGAGTTCAATTTACCGTTAATCGCATATTTCGCTACGCTTATCGAGTAAATAAGGTTGATTTCCGATCTCAGCCGAACACATTGAGCGGATAGGCCATTCCCGCAGTTAGCCGAACGCCCCCGCGGCCCCTCCTGGGGTCCGGGGGCGCCGTTTTCCCAGTTGAAGGAACGGTGGAGATGTGTTTCGATGGGTCCGGTGGCCAT
>CABUHP010000162.1 GCA_902491415.1 uncultured Collinsella sp. | reverse complement strand
GCGTCCACCTTGCGTTTGCAATGCACGACGATGCGCTCTCCCGCAGCGGCATCCACGGGGCAAGGCACCTGTGGCCAGCGCTTGGGCACATCGGGACGCGCGTCGGCACCCGGGTAAAATCGGATCTCGAGCGTATCGCCCGCCGCCACGGCGGCATCAAGCTCAACCGTCACTTCTTCGTGACCAACCGCCACCAAGTGGCCTACGCGCACGCCCTGGTTGATCGCGCGCTCAAAGCTCATGAGCTCGGCGCCCGAACGACCTCGCAGGTAAGCATCGGTAAACCCACGGTTAAACGACCTTCCCAGCTCGCGCTCAAGCTCTTCCACGGCACCGGGGTCCCACGCGCCGTCGCGCAGCATATCGAGCGCCCGGCGCCAAACCCGCACCACGTTGAATACGAAATCGGGGTTCTTCATGCGTCCCTCGATCTTGAGCGACGCCACGCCGGCATCTACAAGCTCGGGCAGATGCGCAATACCCAGATAGTCATGCGGACACAGCAGACGATCCCCCTCAACGGCGACAACGCTCTGTCCCGCCTCGTCCACCAGGTCGTACGCCAGACGGCACGGCTGTGTGCAGTCGCCGCGCATCGCCGATCGTCCACGCCGCAGGGCCGAAAACTCGCACGCCCCCGAATAGCCGACGCAAATCGCACCGTGGCAGAATACCTCGATGGGCACGCCCGTGGCACAGAGCGCCGCAATCTCGTCGACCGTCAGCTCGCGCGCCGTCGTCACGCGCTCGACCCCCAGCTCATCGGCGGCAAGCCGCACGGCGCCTTCGCTATGAACGCCCGCCTGCGTGGACAGGTGAATCTCGACCCCGGGAATCGCCGCGCGCAGTGCACAAGCCAGCCCGGCATCGGCGACAATCAGAGCATCGGCGCCCAGCTTCAGTGCATGAGCTCCCAACGCCACCGCGTCGGACAACTCATCGTCAAACACGAACACGTTGAGCGTCACGTACACACGCACGCCATGGGCATGCGCCACGGCGCAGCCGCGCGCAAACTCGTCGTCGGTAAAACCGTGCGCACTCACACGGGCGTTAAAGCCGCCCAACCCCGCATAGATGGCATCGGCGCCCGCGGCGATGGCCGCAAGCATCTGGTCGAGTCCGCCCGCCGGCGCCCGCAGCTCGGGCAGTGCCGCACTGACAACATCCAATCCAGTCTCGTATTGTCCGCTCGGCCCCATCGCCCGAATCGCCATCGACAAACTCCTTACCAAGGTATGCATTCACTCTGAAAAATGCCGTCTTCCAGCATACACGAGGCCTCGCGCGCCCCGTTTGGTTTATCGTGTAATAACTTATGTCCATCCTGCCCCGACGGCACATCCGCCGTCCGGCACGACATACCTGGAGGTCAATATATGGGTCCTCGCCAACGACAGGGACGCAGCCGTTCAAAGACGCATGCCCTGCCCATAATCCTGCTCTCGTTTTTGGGCTTTTTGCTTATCGCGGGCGTGGCATTTGGCATCGGCATGGTCGGCAACGTCAACCGCTGGCTGTCCGATCTGCCCGACTACACCGACGCCAACGCGTATCTGGTGAGCGAGCCCACCGAGATCGTCGACTGCAACGGCAACAAGATCGCGAGCTTCTACACGCAAAACCGCAAGTCCATCACCAAGGACGAGGTCTCCCCCTACGTGCTACAGGGCACCGTTGACGTCGAGGACGAGCGCTTCTACGAGCACGGCGGTATCGACCTGTGGGGTATCGCGCGTGCTGCGGTGGCAACCCTCGGCGGCGGGCACGAAGGCGCCTCGACTATCACCCAGCAGCTGGTGCGCAACACCATCCTGCAGGAGGAGCAGTTCGACTCGACCATCGAGCGTAAGGTGCGCGAGGCCTACATCGCCGTAAAGATGGAGGACATGTACTCCAAAGACGAGATCCTCATGATGTACCTCAACACCATCTATTACGGCCACGGCGCCTACGGCATCGAGGCCGCAGCCGAGACCTATCTGTCCAAGAGCGCCGCCGACCTCACCCTCAGCGAGGCCGCGCTGCTCATCGGCCTTCCCAACTCGCCTTCGCAGTACGACCCCACGGTCAACCCCGACCTGGCGCTGTCTCGCCGCAACAAGGTTCTCGACAACATGCTGCGCCTGGGCCACATCACCCAGGAGGAGCACGATGCCGCACAGGCCGAGCCCATCACCCTCAACGTGACCGAAATCTCGGGCAGCGGCGTCGACGTATACTCGCAGCCCTACTTTGTCGCCTATGTTAAGCAGCTGCTGGAGCAGGAGTTCTCGACCGACGTGCTCTTTAAGGGCGGCCTGACCGTCAAGACCACCATCGACCCCACGATGCAGCAGGTGGCAGAGAATGCCGTCCGCGAGCAGCTCGACACGCTCTCGCTCGACGGCCTGGACATGGGCATGGTCGTCGTTGACCCCAAGACCGGCTACATCAAGTGCATGGTGGGCGGCTACGATTACAACGCCGACGAGAACCACGTAAACCATGCCACGGCCAAGCGTCCCGTCGGCTCCACCTTTAAGGCCTTTACGCTGGCAACTGCCATCCAAAACGGCATGAACCCCAACGTCACCCTCAACTGCAACTCGCCGCTCAAGGCCAAGGGCACCACGACCGAGGTCCAAAACTACGACAAGCATAGCTATGGCAACATCACGCTTAAGCAGGCGACGGCATACTCCTCCAACACCGGCTACATCCAGGTGGCGGAAGCCGTCGGCAACAGCAAGATCATCTCGCTCGTCAAAAAGCTCGGCATCGATCCCGCCAAGGACAACATCGAGGACGTTCCCGTCATGACCCTCGGCACCGGCTCGATCTCGCCGCTCGAGATGGCCGCCGCCTACGCGACGTTTGCCAACGGCGGCTACTATCGCCAGCCGATCGCCATCACCGAGATTGACTCTCGTACCGGTTCGGTGCTGTACCAGCACACCGACAATCCCTCACAGGTACTTACCGAGGGCGAGGCCGCCGCGGTCACCGATGTTCTGTCCGGCGTCATGAAGGGCGGCGGTACGGGTGCTGCCGGCGCCCTGAGCGTCAACCAGCCCTATGCCGGCAAGACGGGCACCACCGACAACACCACCAACCTGTGGTTCTGCGGCTATACCCCGCAGCTGGCGTGCGCCCTGTGGACCGGCTATTCCGCGGGCGAGATCCCCATCCAAAAATACGGCACAGACCTGCTGGGCGACAGCACCAACCTGCCTGTCTTTAAGCGGTTTATGAACACCGTTCTGACCGGTACCGAGCGCGAGGAGTTTGCGACCGGAACGGCGCCCACCTACAAGAACAACAGCGTCTGGAAGTTCTACGGCACCAACAACACCAAGAAGACGGAGAACGACGACAAGGACGAGAACGAGGACGAAGAGGAAACCACCACAACGACTACCACGACGACCACGACCACCGAGACCACGGGCGGCGACACCACCGGCGGCACCGGTACGACCGGTGGCTCGACGGGCGGCTCCACTGGTGGTTCGACCGGCGGCGATGGCGGCACGCCTACGCCTACGCCTACGCCTACGCCTACACCCACTCCCGACCCCTCGCCCACGCCTGACGATACGGTCGGCTAAGAAGTACGCGACTAAAGCCAACAAGGCCCCGAGCAGCTTATTGAACTGCTCGGGGCCTTTTAGTTTGAAGCGACCTGGTGGGCGGTCTTTATACCGGCAAACAAAAAAGGGGTACCGACCAACGTCGATACCCCTTACAAGCCGCTATGTCAGCGCACACAATGCCGAACGCACGACCCGCACGCCTACTTGCGAGAATTGCTCAACTTATTGATCAGCGCCTCGAGACGCTCGCCGTCCTCGGCCGTCTGGGCAATAACCAAAATCGTATCGTTGCCGGCAAGCGAGCCAAGCACATCGGGCAACTCTGCCGCATCAACGGCGGCGGCGATGCCGGAAGCCGTGCCAGGCTGAGCCTTGATCATAACCAGATTATCGGTACGTAGAACGCCCGTTACGAGCTCGGAAACCATACGTTGCAGGTGCAGGTCCTCTGCCAGAACATAGATGCCCTCAGGGAGCTTACGCAGCCCCATATCGGCAATATCGCGAGAGACAGTCGCCTGCGTGCAATCAAAGCCCATAGCACGGAGCTCATCGACCAGCACGCGCTGCGTGCGGACATCCTTATTGCGAACAATATCTCTAATGGCATCCTGGCGCCCATTGCGTTTTTTAGCCATACAAACCCTCTCTCCAAAAGATGGCGGAGACAATCAATCAGTGATTGAATAGTTTAACGCTATTTGAAGGCTTTTGTGTATAAGAACGCATTTCGAAACAATTCTATGCAAGTTTGTTTCGTAATGAGCCGTTTAGGCGGTTTTTGCGCCCGTCCGGTTAAGAAAAGCTGCCAGATGCGTACACATCACGCAGCGCGCGGGCTTGGCACTGGCAATCGGCCCAAACAACAGACCGAGTCCCCGATGGTTGTCCTTGAGCGCGGCGACCATCTGACGGGTTCGA
>CABUHP010000161.1 GCA_902491415.1 uncultured Collinsella sp. | reverse complement strand
CGGTGGCGATGGTCGCGAGATAGGCGCTGGCGAGTACCGCGCGTCCCACGATGCGGGGGAGGTAGCGTGTCGTGGCCTCGGCAAGACAGGTGCCCGTGGCGATGCCCAGGTGCGCCGCGTTGTGCTGCAACGCGATGAGCATAATCGTGGACAGCGTGACGATCCACAGCAGCGCGTAGCCAAACTGCGAGCCCGCGGCCATATTGGAGGCCCAGTTGCCCGGGTCGATAAAGCCGACGGTCACGAGCAGCCCGGGGCCGATATGCCGCGCAATGTCTAGGCCTCCGTGACCACCGGTGCGTCGGGAGCCAAAGTGTTGTTTGAGATGGTTGAGCATGGTGCGCTCCTGCGTATGGGCGGCATGACGTCGCATCTGGGTCGTGCGGCGCCACGCGTCGGATTTGGGTTGGGGCTACTTGTGCGCTTTGCCCTGATTGGCCACGGCGTCGATCTTGGCGGCGATGGTCGCCGGATCGCCGATGTAGCGCTTGTCGAGGACATTGAAATCGGTATCGAAGGTGTAGACGAGCGGCACTCCGGTGGGGATGTTGACCTTGAGGATCTCCTCGGGCGTGAGGTGCTCGAGCTTCATGACGAGTGAGCGCAGGGAGTTGCCGTGCGCGGCGATGAGTACGCGCTTGCCGGCGAGCATCTGGGGGCGAATCTCGTCTTCGAAATAAGGCCAGGCGCGGGCTATCGTGTCCTTGAGGCACTCGGTATAGGGCAGCTGATCGGGCGCGACGTCGCGGTATTGCTCCTGGGTGTGGGGGTCGCGACTGTCGCCCGGCTCGAGCGCCGGTGGGCAGACATCGAAGGAACGGCGCCAGATGAGCACCTGCTCGTCGCCGTGCTCCGCCGCGGCATCGGCCTTGTTGAGACCCTGCAACGCGCCATAGTGGCGCTCGTTGAGCTTCCAGGATTTGATGACGGGCAGCCACTCGCGATCCATCTGGCCGAGCACGATGTCGAGGGTGTGGATCGCGCGCTTGAGACGCGAAGTGTAGCAGACGTCAAAGTCGAAACCGGCTTCTTTGAGGGCGCGGCCGCCTGCCGCCGCCTCTTCGCGGCCCGTGTCGGTGAGCTCGACATCGGTCCAGCCGGTGAACAGGTTGAGCTTGTTCCACTCGGACTCTCCGTGACGGATAAGGACAAGTTGCATTGTCTGTTGGTCTGTCTGGTGTGCCATAGGGGTCTCCTTGATCTGGCACGGTGTGCGTGCCGTTTGCTTGACGCCGCAAAGGATACCCGTTTTAGGCCAAAGAGTTAACCAAGACTAACAAAATTGTTGTATTTGAATGGGATGGTGAAAGGGGGCTGCCGAAATGTCTCGATCTGTAACAACTAGGGATGGAAATTGGGCCTAGGTGTTACAGATCGAGACAGGAAGAAATGGTCCTATGGAATGTCTCGATCTGTAACAGTTTGCCGCCAAAACCGGCCCTTCGTGTTACAGATCGAGACAAACCAAAACCGTCCCGCAGAAAATCTCAATCTGTAACATCTAGGCGCCAAAATCGGTTCCTCCTGTTACAGATTGAGATGTTTGAAGCGGTGAGCTTACAAGCCGAACTTGGGCGCCTTGTTGCCGCCCTTGAGGTCTGCGGTGTCGAGTCGCATCATGCAAAAGTCTGCGTGGCCCTCGTTTCCAGAATAATTCAAAGGGGTTGGATGCGTATGTGCCGGCTGTCCCTGCACTAAAACGTGTACGTCAGCCTCCAAAGATGTCAATTTTCGACATGTTTGGGGGCTGACGTACACGTTTGATAGCAAGACGCTGATGGTCGGCGTGCGTTACGCGATTGTTTCGAAACGGGCGGGAAACACAACGGGCCGGCGATGCTCCTACTATGCCTATTCAACTGACTGTCTAAATATCTAGGGGAGGATCGCGATGCAGGCAGATTCCGCTCAGCAGCAGGGCCTTTATCGCCCCGAATTCGACCACGATGCGTGTGGCATCGGCGCGCTCGCCGATATCAACGGTGAGCGCCATCACCAGATTCTGGACGATGCACTGTCCATTCTGGTTAACTTGGAGCACCGCGGTGGTACGGGACTCGAGAAGAACACCGGCGACGGCGCTGGCATCCTGTTCCAGGTTCCGCATCACTTTTTCCGTAAAGAGGCTCAAAAGTGCGGTCAGATTCTGCCGGCAGAGGGCGACTATGGCGTGGCCATGCTGTTCTTCCCGCAGGACGACAAGGGTGTAGAGGATGCCCGCCGCGTGTTTGAGGAGGGCTGCGCCGAAGCCGGCGTGCCGCTGCTCTTCTGGCGCGAGGTGCCGGTCGACCCGCACGACCTGGGCGAGACGGCCCGCGCCTGCATGCCTACTATCCTGCAGGCTTTCCTGGGCCGTCCGGACGACACGCCCGCCGGCGATGCCTTTGAGCGTCGCCTGTACGTGTGCCGCCGCACCATCGAAAAGAAGGCCGACGCTGAGTTCGCCCTGCGCGACAAGATCTTCTATGTGTGCTCCATGAGCTCGCGCACCATCGTGTACAAGGGCATGCTTGTGGCCACGCAGATGCGCCGTTTCTTCATCGACCTCAACGACGCCGCCGTCAAGACGGCCGTGGCGCTCGTTCACTCGCGCTACTCCACCAACACCACGCCCAGCTGGGAGCGCGCGCACCCCAACCGCTTTATCATCCACAACGGCGAGATCAACACCCTCAAGGGCAACGTCAACTGGATTCGCGCCCGCGAACCCAACCTGTATAGCCCTGTGCTGCAGCATGATCTTGAGCGCGTGATGCCCATCATCAACCGCGAGGGTTCCGACTCCGCGATTCTGGACAACGTGCTTGAGTTTTTGGTCATGAACGGTCGCCCGCTCACGCGTGCCGCGTCCATGTTGCTGCCCGAGCCGTGGGACCACAACGACAGCCTGAGTGAGGAGCGCCGCGCCTACGACGCCTACCAGTCCATGCTCATGGAGCCGTGGGACGGTCCTGCCGCCATCGCCTTTACCGACGGCCGTACCCTGGGTGCCGCTCTCGACCGTAACGGCCTGCGCCCGGCTCGCTACTATGTGACGCGCGACGGTCGCTTTATGCTGGCAAGCGAGGTGGGCACCATCGAGGTGAGCCCCGAGAACATCCTGACGAGCGGCTGTCTGGGACCGGGTCAGATGCTCGAGGTCGACTTTGCCCGCGGCCGCGTGATCTACAACGACGAGCTGCGCGCCCGTTACGCCAAGGAAAAGCCCTACCGTGATTGGATTGCCGAGGAGACGCTGACCGTCGACGCGCTCGATGAGCCCGCCGCGCCCGCGCCCGCCGAGGATGCCGAGGTGTCCTCGGCCGTGCGCATGGCCAAGCTCGGCTATCACTGGGATGACGTCGACGAGGTCGTGCGTCCCATGGCCCAGCAGGGCAAGGCCCCGCTCGCTTCGATGGGTATCGACGCGCCGCTGGCCTGCCTGTCAAAGAAGACGCGTTCGTTCTTTGACTACTTCTATCAGCTGTTCGCCCAGGTCACGAATCCTCCGATCGATGCCCTGCGCGAGCACATGGTGACTTCGACCACGCTCTACCTGGGTAACCACGGCAACCTGCTCGAGGATTCCCGTACGGCCTGCCAGCTGGTGCGCTTGGAGCGCCCGCTGCTCAACGAGGGGGAGTTTGACCGCATCTGCGCCATCGACCGTGTTGGCTTTAAGACCCGCCGTTTCCGTGCCGTCTACCGCCGCGATGCCGGCGAGGGCGCGCTGCAGGCTGCGCTCAAACAGCTTGCCGAGGACGTTGAGGCTGCGGTCCGCGACGGCGTGAACATTGTGGTGCTGAGCGATCGCGCCGGAGCGGGCGAGGTCCCTGTGCCGTCGCTGCTTGCCGTGGGCTGCGTGCACAACCACTTGATCCGCGCCGGCGTGCGCACCTTTGCCGATATTGTGGTGGAGTGCGGCGACGCCGTATCTCCGCACGACTTTGCGGCACTGGTGGGCTACTCCGCGAGCGGCATCTATCCGTACAACGCACATGCGTGCATCCGCGATCTGGCGGCACGCGGCGACCTGGACGTGACGGCCGAGCAGGGCATCGCCAACTACAACAAGGCCGCGACGGCGGGCATCGTCTCCATCATGTCCAAGATGGGCATCTCCACGGTGCAGAGCTACCATTCGGCGCAGATCTTCGAAGCCGTGGGCTTTACGCCGGAGTTCGTCAACGCGTACTTCGCCGGCACGGTGAGCCGTGTGGGCGGTATGGGTGTCGAGGACGTTGAGCGCGAGCAAAACGAGCGCTACGACGCCGCGCTCGCTATCCTTAAGAGCCCGGCTCCCGATCAGCTGCCCACGCTGGGCCTGACCAAGTGGCGCCCGCTCGGCGGCGAGGAACACCTCATCGACCCCCAGACCGTCTACCTGCTGCAGACCGCCTGCCGTGAGGACAGCTACGACACCTTTAAGGAGTACAGCGCCCGCCTGCACCGCACCGGCCGTGCCGTGCGCCTGCGTGACCTGCTGGACTTTAATGCCAACGGTCGCACCCCGGTGGCA
>CABUHP010000160.1 GCA_902491415.1 uncultured Collinsella sp. | reverse complement strand
CGGAGGGGTCCCGGGGGCGGGAATCTGGGTGTACACATTTCCTACACATCTTGTGATCCGACTAACGTTTGCCAGCCGTTACCTACCGCTCGCCGAGCATCTCTTTATATAAGGCAGTCTCATGGTTAAAGCGGATACGTCCCCCTAGCTAAAGCACAGCCAGCATCGAGCAACTCATCACGTTCTTCCACCGAGAACCCCTCGGCGTAGACGCGCACCAACGGTTCGGTCCCACTAGGACGGACCAGCAGCCACATGTCATCCTCGAATGCCAAACGCAAGCCATCCATATGACTAACGTTTTGCGGCACCTTGCCACAAATCGACTTGGGGTTTACGCCCGGCAGCAGGGTTCGTAACGTTTCGGCATCTTCGGCCTCAAGGCGCAAGTCGCGTCGACCGTAACTCGTCTTACCAAAACTGTCCTCGAGTTGGTCGACCAGAACGCCCAAAGGCGCGTCCGTCTTTGCCATAAGCTCACACAGAATCAGACAGGCGAGGATTCCATCGCGCTCGGGCATATGCGCGGCGATGCCGATACCACCGGCTTCTTCGCCGCCCATGAGGACGCCGCCCTTCTTCATCTCCGCCGCTATATATTTGAAACCGACTGGTTTGACGGTCACGCGGCAGCCAAGCGCCTCGGCAATGCGACGCACGAGCGTCGAGCATGAAAGATTGACGACGACGCGCCCCTCCAAATTACGAAATTGAACCAAGTCGCCCAAAACGAGCGCCATGATCTGATGCGGATGCATATATCTGCCGCGCTCGTCAACCGCGCCGATACGGTCGGCGTCGCCGTCGGTCACCAGGCCAGCGCAAGCTCCGTCCTCGATAACCGTGCGCTCGCAAGCGTCCACCCACGGTTCAACGGGGTCGGGGCAGATATCTTCTTGGTCAGACGCCTGCCCGGCGTGAATCTCGTGCACCTCAACGCCAAGCTCGCGCAGCAAGTCGGCTAGATAGCCCTGGGCTGCGCCGCCCATGGGATCGACAACCACGCGCAAGTGCGCGGCGCGGATGGCTTCGGCATCGACAAACGATGCCACCGCCTGCATATAGTCAGGAATGATATCCGCGGTGCGATATTGCCCCTCGATCCCCATTGGCTCGGGATCCATAGTCTCTTCGAGCTCTTCGATGACATCCTGGTTGGCGGTCGAGCCGTCACCCATGCGAATCTTGAGGCACAGATAGCCCTGCGGATGATGGGACCCCGTCACCATGAGCGCGCCGCACGCTTCACCGTCATAAGCCGCCGCCCACGTAAGGGCAGGGGTCGGGACAGGTCGCGAAGCGAGCACGGCGTCTAGCCCGTGCGCTGCTAGCACGCCCGCCGCAAGCTCAGCGAACTCGCGCGCCAGGGGCCGGGTGTCGAACCCTATATATACCGTTTTGCCCGGATTGGTCTTTTGCCACAACTCGCCGACGGCATCGGCGATACGGGCAACGTTATCGGCAGTGAAGTCCTCATCGACGCGAGCGCGCCAACCGTCAGTTCCAAAATGAATTATCGCGCACACGCGCAGACACCTCACAGTGTTTGGATCATGGTACGCATGGGGTATACCCGCAACATGCACTCGGCAACCTGCCGGCACCAGCATTCACCATTTGGGCAAATGCTGCCGAGGACATGCAAGCAATAAAAAAACCGCCCCGTATGGGGCGGTCTGCCCTTTATATATCGAGCGCCTCGGCCATCGCGGCCGTAGTGATTGCCGTGGTTCCACAGCAACTGCCCACCATTGCGGCACCGGCATGTCTCCATTCGATGCATGCGCGCGCGAAAGCTTCGGGGTTCTCGTGCCATACGGAGCCATCCTGAGTCTGGACCGGATCGCCTACGTTGGGACGCACCGTGACGGGAGTAGTCGCCGATGCAACCATCCTGGGCACCGCCGCGTTCGCGGCCGCAAGCGAACAGCAATTAACACCAACCGATTTTGCGCCGTGTTTTTCGGCGTACAAAACGGCTGCCTCGATGTTGAGGCCATCGCCCAACAGGTCGCCTTTATCGTCAACGACAAAACTCACCAGAACAGGCATGCCATCGGCGGCATCTCGGGCACCAGCAAGCATGGGCTGCAAATTACGGATAGACGTCACCGTCTCGATCAGCAGACCGTCAACGCCGGCGTTGAGCAAGGCGTGCGCCTGTTCGCGCGCAATGCCTCGGATTTCACGATACTCGGCAGAGTCCTCGGCAAACCACTCAATACCGATCGGGCCCATCGAGCCTAGCAGCAGCTGAGGGTGCGCCTGGCGGGCATCGTCGACGGCCCCGCGATTGACCTCCGCCACGGACGGCGCAATCTGGTCGTGCTTGAGGGCATAGCTCGATGCCTGAAAGGTGTTGGTAATGAGCACCTGCGCGCCGGCGGCGACATACAAGCGATGGATACGAGAAACGGTCTGCGGCTCCGCTAGATTCCAAAACGCCGGTGGAATGTCGGCGGCATCGTACTCACTCAACAGAACACTGCCCATGGGGCCCTGCGCCAACAAGGTCTCGCTCGACAAGCGGCGCGTAAGTTCCTCGGCACCAAAGCGGTTGTAATAACTCGTATCCATATATATCCCGCTATTCCTCGACGCTGATTCCCTGCTTTTCGAGATAGGCGAGCCAGCGGCTCATCGTGTCCTCGGATAGCGCATGCTCCATCATGCAGGCCTCGGAATCGGCTCGCTCAAATTCGACACCGAGCTCCTGAACCAAAAACGTGCGGATGAGGCGATGACGGTACCAGATAGCCGTGCCAACCTCGCGGCCGCGATCGGTCAGGATCACCTTGCCGTAGTGCGATTGCTCGACAAGCTCGGATGCCTTGAGCGCCGAAACCGCTTTATTGACCGATGCCTTGGAGACGCCAAGGCGCTGCGCGATGTCGACCGATCGAACGCCGTTGGTTTCCCCCTCTTCGCTTTCAATGCGAACCATGCACTCCAAGTAGTCTTCGTTCGCCACCGTCAGATGTAGTTCGCGCGAGCTATTTGTCGTATCCATGATCTTCCGTCCCTTCTGCATTCAATGGCTGATTCTACCCCATCCAAGCGTCGCGGTATGCCGTGGCATACCGTGCTAGAGTTCTTGTTGCACACGACGACCAAGATTGGAGCGGTCTTTATGGAAAACACCACCACGAACCCCGATGTCATCGAGCGCTTTTTGCGCTACGTCCAGATCAACACGCAGTCCGAGGATGCAAACTGCGACCAGGTACCCTCGAGCGCCGTTCAGTTTGACCTTGCCAACGTGCTGGCTGAAGAGCTGCGCGAGCTTGGTGCGGAAGATGCCCACGTGACCGAGCACGCCTATGTCTGCGCGCATATCCCCGCAAGTGCGGGCGCTGAGGACAAGCCCGCCCTGGGCCTGATCGCCCATCTCGACACTACCGAAGTTGCACCGGGCGCCGGCGTGAAGCCGCACATCGTACACTACGAAGGCGGCGACCTGGTCTGCGGCACGGTTGACGGTAAGCCCGTTGCCATGAGTACCGCCAAGCTTCCCGCCCTGAATGACCTCGCGGGTGAGGACTTGGTCTGCAGCGATGGCACCACTCTGCTGGGCGCAGACGACAAGGCGGGCGTCGCCGAGATCATGTCGCTTGTCGCGCGTATCGCTCAGGACCCTTCTCTGCCCCATCCCACACTCGGCATTTGCTTCTGCCCTGACGAGGAGATTGGCCACGGAGCCGAGCTGTTGGATATCGATGCCTTTGGCTGCAAGTACGCCTACACGGTCGACGGCGGCCCCATCGGCGAGCTGGAGTGGGAGTGCTTTAACGCCGCCGAGGCGACCGTCCGCTTTGAGGGCCAGTCCATCCACCCGGGCGACGCCAAGGGCCGTATGGTCAACGCAGGCAATCTGTTCTGCGACTTCAACGCGTTGCTCCCCTACGCGCAGCGCCCGGAGTATACGGAAGGCTACGAGGGCTTTTATCACCTTGAGGGTGTATCTGCGACCGTCGATCACGCCACAGCGCGCTATATCGTCCGCGACCATGACGCCGCCAAGTTCCAGCAGAAACTCGACCTTATTGATGCCGCCGCCTCGATGCTCAACCAGCGTCTGGGTGAGGAGCGCGTGACGGTCGAGATTAAGCAGCAGTATCGAAATATGGCCGAGATCGTTCGTGACTATCCCGAGCTTATTGATGTTGCCAAGGAAGCCTACCTTGCCTGCGGCGTTGAGCCCCAAGTGCTGCCGATTCGTGGCGGCACCGACGGCGCCCAGCTGTCGTTCCGCGGTCTGCCCTGCCCCAACCTTTCCACCGGCGGCTATTGCTACCACGGCGTCAACGAGTTCGTCCCGGTCAGTTCGCTCGTCAAGATGACCGACGTGCTCCAGGAGCTCGTCGCCCGCTTTGCATAAGGAACTCGAACAATCTAGGTAAGCAAAACCGCCCCGTCCTCAAAACCGAGAACGGGGCGGTTTTTGGTGCAAGGGAAAATAGAAGTTGGGTGTTCCTATAGTTTTGTCAACCGTCAGGGCTACTCCCGGTAGGGCACCCG
>CABUHP010000159.1 GCA_902491415.1 uncultured Collinsella sp. | reverse complement strand
GTCTCGGGCTCAATCATAAAGTCCAGGCGGCAGGCAAAGCGCACCGCACGCAACATGCGCAGGGCGTCCTCGTTAAAGCGACGCTTGGGATCGCCGACTGCGCGAATCAGCTTGCGCTCCAAGTCACCCTGGCCGTCGTAGCGGTCGACAAGCCCACGCTCGGGATGCCACGCCATGGCATTGACGGTAAAGTCGCGGCGCGCAAGATCGTCCTCGAGCGAGGCAGCACGCTCGACACTCTGAGGATGGCGCCCATCGGTATAGAAGCCATCCAGACGGTACGTGGTGACCTCGATACGTTCACCATCGGAAATAGCCGTGATTCCGCCAAATTTAATGCCCGACTCCACGACCGCGACACCAGCGGCCTCGAGCGCCGCCTTGGACTCCTGCCACAGGCCGCTACAGCACATATCAACATCGTGGCTGGGGCACCCCATCAGGGCGTCGCGTACCCAACCGCCTACGTACCAAGCCTCAAGACCAGCCGCCTCAAGCGCGCGCAGGACGCGCAGGGACGCATCGGACGGTTGAGTACCGTTGAGCGAAACATTGCACATGCCTATGGCCTCCTGCACTTGTGAGCGTTAATCGATGGTTCTCAAGAAGTCTAACAAGAAACGAGAAAGCGCGCACACGCAATCGCGTCGTCGATTCGATAAAGCGAGACAGCAGACGCCACATACGTTCAGCGCGCAAAAAACACCCGCCTTGGTAATCCAAAGCGGGTGTTCGGCAACGACGTATCGATGCTGCTAGCAGACCTGGCGAACCTCGATATGCTTCTTATATTCGTCCACCTTGGCAAAATCGCCCAGACCGGGGCACTCGACCACGTTGGCGCCGGTAGCCATCGAAAGGCGCAGGGCGTCCTCGACGCGCTCGGGGGCGTCGTGCCACACGGACAGGAAGGCAGCGAGCGAGGAATCGCCGGCGCACACCGTCGACAGCAGCTTGACGTCGAAGGTGCGGTTGGCAAACCAGATATGCTCGCCGTTGGAGAAGTACGCACCGGCGCCACCAAGGGTCAGCAGCACGTTCTTGGCGCCCTTGGCGTGCAGCTCGGCCATAGCGCCCTTGACGGACTCGTCGTCGCCACCGCTCACCTTGATGCCAAAGATGTCAAGCAGCTCGTCGTCATTGGGCTTGATCAGCAGTGGCTCCAGAGCAATGAGGTCTGCCAGCTGATGGCTCGAGATGTCGAGGACGAACTCGGCCCCCTTGGCCTTGACACGGCGCAGGACCTCGGCCAAGAAGCCCTCGGAAGTGTTGGGAGGCAGCGAGCCGCTGATGACCAGGCAGGTCATGTCATCGAGCAAATCGATAAGTTCAAACATCTCCTGCTCGTTGGCCTCATTGATGGCGGCACCGGCATTGACCATGTTGTACTCGGTATCGGGACCGGCGTTGAGGAACACATTGACGCGCGTAATACCGTCGGTCCACACGGGCTTGACGGGCACGCCCAGGGCCTCGGCGCCCTTAACGATAAACTCACCCGAGAAGCCGGCGAAGAAACCCAGGATCGTGGTGTCGACACCATAGTGGTCAAGCGTAAACGAGACGTTGAGGCCCTTGCCGTTGGGCGTGTAGACGGCATTGCGGGTACGCGTGACGGTATTGGCAGTAAGGCCGTCGCAGGCGATGTTGTAGTCAATGGCGGGATTTGCAGTGAGCGTGTAAATCATGAATGTTCCTTTCACGAAGCAACGTGTAAATGAAAGTATATTCCACGCATCGGTAAAAGGCTAGGACAACTCGGCGAACGGTGTGGAAGCGATGAAGTACGGCGGGACACCTCTCCCCCGTGGCGGAACAAAAAGGCGCCCCAGCCGAAACCGGGGCGCCACATGCGCACGAATATGTCGCGTTTCGATTACTGACGATCGAGCTTGCGGACAGCAACGCGCTTGCTGTACTCGTCGACGTGACCGAAGTCGCCGATGCCGACGGACTCGGCAACGTTGGCGCCGGTGGCCATAGCGAGCTTCATGGCCTCCTCGACGTTGTCGCGATCCCTGTACCACTTGTGCAGGAACGCAGCGAGGGTGCAGTCGCCGGCGCAGACGGAAGAAACCAGCTTGATGTTGAACTCACGCTTGGCGTACCAGATGTCCTCGCCGTTGGAGAAGTAAGCGTCGCCGCGGCTACCACGGGTGAGCAGCACGTTCTGAACGCCGGCGTCGTGAGCCATCTTCATGGCAACGCGGACCTCGTCGTCGGTGTCGACCGGCACGCCGAAGATGGCCTTCATCTCGTGATGGTTCGGCTTGATGAGCAGAGGCTTCTTGTGAGCGAGCTCCTTGAGCTTGTCGGAGGACAGGTCCAGGACGACGTCGGCGCCACGGGCCTGAGCGTGCTCCATGACCTTAGCCAGGAAGTCAGGCGTAGCTTTGGGAGGCACGGAGCCGGAAACGATCAGGCACTCGAGATCGCCCGCGGTGTCCAGGATGTTGTAGAGCTCCTCCTGGTGCTGCGGCGTGATCGGAGCACCCGGGTTCAGGATGCCGTACTCGTGCTGGCCATCGTTGACGTAGGTGTTAATGCGCGTGATACCGTCGGTCCAGACCGGGCGGCACAGGCAACCCAGGTTCATGACCTCCTCGACGATGAACTTGCCCGTGAAGCCGGCGAAGAAGCCGAGCGCGACGGTGTCGACGCCCATCTTCTTAAAGGCGAAGGACACGTCGAGGCCCTTGCCGTTAGCCGTGTAGCTGGCCGAGCCGGTGCGGACGTTCTCGTCGGGCTCGAGCGGAGAGCTCGAAACCGTCATGTCGACAGCCGGGTTAGCGGTTAGCGTGTAGAACATTTACAGTACCCCCTGTATATGTGAGGGCCGCGTGGCCGGCCCATTCCAACCACGCGGTTACCTCTGATACCAAATTAGCGAGCTGCGGACTCGAGCAGTGCCTTGACCTCGGCGGCGGTGTTGCAGGCGAGTGCCTTCTCGGCGAGCTCGTCGCACTCGGCCTTGGTCCACTGGCTGATAGTCTTGCGGGCGCGCAGGATCGACGGAGCGCTCATCGAGAACTCCTCCAGGCCCCAGCTGATCAGCAGCGGCTCGAGCAGCGGATCGGCAGCGGCCTCGCCGCACATACCGACCATGATGCCGGCCTTCACGCCGCTCTCGATGATGTTCTTGAGAGAGCGGAGCACGGCGGGATAGTAAACCTGGTACAGGTTGGAGATGGTGTCGTTACCACGGTCGGCGCACATGGTGTAGCCGATCAGGTCGTTGGTGCCGATGGAGAAGAAGTCGGCAACCTCGGCAAGACGGTCTGCGAGCAGCGAAGCGGCGGGTGTCTCGACCATGATGCCGACCTCGATGTTCTCGTTGAACTTGCGACCCTCTTCGGTCAGCTCGGCCTTGCACTGCTCGACGAGCTCCTTGACAGCCAAGACCTCCTCGACGCAGGTGACGAGCGGGATCATGATCTTGACGTCACCGAAGGCGCTAGCGCGCAGCAGAGCGCGGAGCTGAACCTTGTACTGGTCGGGATTGGCCAGGCAGTAACGCACGGCGCGGAAGCCCATGAAGGGGTTGTCTTCCTTGACCATATGCAGATACGGAATCTCCTTGTCGCCACCCACATCGAGCGTGCGGATGATGACCGGAGCACCCTTGAGCGCGCTGGCGACCTTACGGTAGGCGTTGAACTGCTCCTCCTCGGAAGGAAGCTCAGCAGAGTCCATGAACAGGAACTCGGAGCGGAACAGACCGATGGCCTCGGCGTCGTGATCGAGCGCGTTGGGCACGTCATCGGGGTTACCGATGTTGCAGGCGATGATCTTCTTGATGCCATCGGCAGTCACAGAAGGCTTACCGCGGAAGGCCTCGAGGGCTGCCTTCTCGGCAGCGAAGGCCTCGGCCTTGGCGGTGTAGGCAGCGAGCGTCTCCTCGTCGGGATCGGCCTCGACAACACCCTTGCCACCGTCGACGACGACGGTCATACCGTTGCGAAGCGCGGTGCAGCTGTTAGAGACCGAAAGGACGGCCGGAATCTCGAGGGCGCGCGCGATGATCGCGGAGTGCGAAGTGCGGCCACCGGTCTCGGTGACAATGCCGGCAACATGGGCCTTATCGATCGTAGCGGTCATGGACGGCGTGAGGTCGTGCACGACAACGACAGTGTTCTCGGGCAGGACGGAGAGGTCGACGACCTCCTTGCCCAGCAGCTCGGCCAGAATACCGGTGCGGATGTCGGCGATGTCGGCCGCGCGCAGACGGAACATCTCGTCGTCCATAGACAGGAACATGTTCTCGAACATGGTCGAGGTGTCCATGAGCGCCTGCTCGGCGCAGGTGCCGCCGTCAATGGCGGCGTTGATGGCGTCGGTCATGCCCGGATCCTGAGCCAGGACGATGTGTCCGCTCATGATCTCGGCCTCGGCCTCGCCCACCGTCTCCTTCATGTGGTCGGCCTGAGCCTGGGTCTTCTCGCAGAAGACCGAAAGAGCGGACTGATAGCGCTCCTTCTCTGCTGCCGAATCAGCAACCTCGTGCGGCTCAAACGTCAAGTCGGGATCGACGGCGACCAT
>CABUHP010000158.1 GCA_902491415.1 uncultured Collinsella sp. | reverse complement strand
CTGCGAGAGCTCCTCCTTGGAGGCGCTCCGGCACTGCTCGCTGGTCCCCGGGCGTACCTCATCGGCAATGGCGAACACCTCGGCAGCCGCCGGTGATGCTTCGATGAGGTCGACGCCCATCGCGGGATGCTGGGCACCCTGACCGGCAAACAGAAACGCTACGCTACCCATGCGGACGCACCCTTCAGGACGCGCTCGGCGCCATCGACCAGATCGTCAACGATTTCGCGTGCGCTCTGACGCTCGTTGACCATGCCGGCAATCTGTCCACACAAAAACGAACCCTCTTCGTAGTTGCCGTCCTTGGCGGCCTTACGCAGCGCACCGGTTCCCATAGCACCGAGCTCCTCGGCACTCGCGCCGGAACCCTCGCTCTTGGCATAGGCGTTGGTGAAGGGGCTCTTGAGGGCGCGCACCGGATGTCCCGTCGAGCGGCCGGTCGCACGCGTCGAAGTGTCGTTGGCCTTCAGGACCATCTCCTTGTACTGCTCCGAGACGGTGCACTCGTCTGCGACCAGAAAGCGCGTACCCACCTGGACGCCGGCAGCGCCCAGCATAAAGGCGGCCGCCACGCCACGGCCGTCGGCAATACCGCCGGCAGCCACGACGGGAATGTCGACCGCATCGACGACCTGCGGCACCAGTGCCATCGTCGAGGTCTCGCCAATATGGCCGCCCGATTCGGTGCCCTCGGCAACAACCGCTGTGGCTCCACGACGCGCCACGAGACGGGCGAGCGCCACCGAAGCCACGACGGGAATAACCTTGATGCCTGCATCGCCCCAGGCCTTCATGTACTTGCTGGGATTGCCGGCGCCGGTCACCACAACGGACACCCGCTCATCAATCACCACTTGTGCGACCTCGTCGACAAACGGGCTCATGAGCATAACGTTGACGCCAAAGGGCTTATCCGTCTTGGCGCGCAGCTCGTGAATCTGATCGCGCAGCCAGTTGGCGTCGGCATTCATGGCCGCGATGATTCCCAACCCGCCGGCCTCGGACACGGCCGAGGCAAGCGAAGCATCGGCAATCCAGGCCATGCCGCCCTGGAACACGGGCTTTTCGATGCCGAGCAGCTCGCAGAGAGGAGTCTTGAGCATCTCTACTTCTCCAATGCCGCCTCGACCGTATCGGCGAACTCGCCAACCGTCTTGGGGTTCTCCTCGGTATCGAGCTCAATGCCAAACTCGTCCTCGACGGCGACGAGGATCTCGACGGTGCCCAGGCTGTCGAGGCCAATCTCCTCGAGCGTGGACTCGGGCTTCATCTCGACGTCGTCAAGGCCAGCGGTCTCGCGGATAACGTCGCAAACGCGCTCGAAGGTCTTCTGATCTGCCATGGTAGTTCTCCTTTGTTTGTGCCCTGGGGGCGTTTTTATTTCCTATGTGCGACTACTTCCAACGAAGCAGATAGCCACCTATATCCAGGCCGGCACCAAATCCAACGAGGGCGATGGTGTCGTCCTCATTCAGTGCGTCGGTACGTGCCAGCCGGTCAAGCGCAAAGGGAATGCAGGCGCTCGAAATGTTGCCGGTCTCGCGTAGCGTTCGAACCACGCGCTCGTCTGGCACGCCGAGACGCTTGACCGCCTGACTCAGGATTCGTTCGTTAGCCTGATGGAATACAAAATGATCGATGTCTTCGACCGAAATGCCCGCATCGCTCGCAAGCTTATGGACCGTGTCGCAGATGGCGTTGACGCCGAACTTGAACACGCGGCGACCATTCATGGACAGCACACTCGCGCTATCTGCGGAGTCCTTAAACGGCGAGGTGCCGACCAGACCGGGAACGCGCAACGTCTCGACGTCGGGCGCTGTCGAAAGCTCAACGGCAAGAGGGTTGTCTCCCCCAGCCCCTATGACCGCAGCACCCGCGCCATCGCCAAAGAGCACGCACGTGGCACGGTCGGTCCAATCGAGCGCGCGCGTCATCTGCTCGGCGGCAACGACCAGCACGTGCTTGGCGCGACCGCGGGCGATATAACCCTCGGCGACATCGAGCGCAAATACGAAGCCGGCACAAGCCGCCGAAACGTCGAAGGCAGGACATGTGGCACCCAGGCGCTCAGCAACGGCGCACGCTTCAGCAGGAACGAGGTGATCGCCCGTCGTCGTCGAACAGGCGATAAGATCCAGCTGGCTCGCGTCGATTCCGGATACCTGGAGTGCCCGCTCGCTCGCCGCTACGGCAAGGTCGTCGAGTGACTCAGTGGTGCAGACGTGGCGGCTCTTGATACCGGTGCGGGTAAAAATCCACTCATCCGAGGTATCGAGGAACTCGGACAGCTCGTCATTGGAAACGCTGCGCTCGGGAAGAGCCGAGCCCGTTCCCAGTATCGTGAAACCCATCACTAACCTCCTTTGAGTTGTTGACGTGTTTACATCGACCAAGAGAGGATAGCGCATTTCAATCATTGTTGACGTGTTAACATTAAATTGTCCAAATGCGACAAAGGCTTCACATTGTGTCTGCCTCACGACACCATTGCGTTATTCACTTATTCATTAAGGAGGTAGCAGCCGCTATGGATGCCAAATTAACGATAGTCGACGTAACCGGATCGACCAACGATGACCTGCTCGAAGCAGGGAAACAGGGAGCGCCGCACGGCACAGGACTTGCCGCCCGGGCTCAGACAGCAGGACGCGGCCGGCGCGGCCACAAGTGGGATTCAACCGCCGGCAACCTATTGCTTTCGATTGTCCTGCGTCCATGCGTTAATCCTGCAAAGTACTCTGGTCTTGCCGCCGTCAGCGGCCTAGCGGTGCTCGAGGCGCTCGAAAAGCAGGGTCTTGCAAACGAGATTGGCCTCAAATGGCCCAACGACCTGGTCGCGCGAGGACGCAAGCTCGGCGGCATTCTGGTCGAGGCGGCACGCGATAACGAAGGCAAACCTTTCGCCGTCTGCGGCATTGGCGTCAATGTGAACTATGTGCCTTCGGAGGTTCCCGATGGCGGCCTGCCGGCAATCGGTCTCTCGGACCTCAACGAGAATGTTCCCGCCGTCGATGTGCTACTCAAGGAGGTCTATCACGCGGTCGTGAACGCTGTAGACACATGGGCAGAGCGTCTCAACGCCATGGAAGAAGACGCCGGACCGCTCGCGCCCGTCCACGGCGAATATATCGGTCATCTCAATTGGATTGGGGATTACGTTATCGCCCGTTCCCCCGCTGGGGACGAGCTGGCGCGTGGAATCTTTCAAACGGTCGATGACTTTGGTCGCGCGTGCATCGAGACAGAAGACGACTTGCGATCCTTCCATTTTGAGGAGGCATCGCTGCGCCCCATGGGTAAATAAGACGCCATAGCCACCCATTCGGCCGCATTATCCGGGCCCCCAAGGCCACCATTCAAAACAAAAGAGCCCCGCTACCATAATGGCAGCGGGGCTCTTTAAGCTATGAGCAATATCGCTTAGAGCTTGATGTCGATGTCGACGCCAGCGGGGAGGTCGAGACGCATGAGCGAATCAACGGTGCCCGAGGTGGGGTCGAGGATGTCGATGAGGCGCTTGTGGGTGCGCATCTCGAACTGCTCACGGGAGTCCTTGTTCACGTGCGGCGAGCGGATAACCGTGTACAGGTTGCGCTCGGTGGGCAGGGGGACAGGACCGGAAACGCGAGCGCCGGTCTTCTGAGCGGTCTCGACGATGAGCTTCGCGGACTGATCGACGACCTCGTGATCATAGCCCTTGAGGCGAATGCGGATCTTCTGGGTAGCCAACTTAAACCTCCAAAGAGTGCGAGAGATGTTCTCGCAGGATTACGTAACAGGGAGCTCGAACTTAGGCGTTCTTGCTCATGACCTCGTCCACGATGGACTTGGGCGCAGGCTCATAAGAGTCGAACTGCATCGTGTAGGATGCACGGCCCTGGGTCTGGGAGCGAAGGTCGGTAGCGTAACCGAACATCTCGCCCAGCGGCACCTTGGCACGGATGAGCTTGCTGTTCTTGCGATCCTCCATGCCCTCGATCTTGCCGCGGCGACCGGAGAGGTTGCCCATAACGTCGCCCATGTACTGCTCGGGGGTCTCAACCTCGACAGCCATGATCGGCTCGAGCAGCTGCGGATCGGACTTCTTGAGGGCGTCCTTGATAGCCATGGAACCGGCGATCTTGAAGGCGGCCTCGGAGGAGTCGACCTCGTGGTAAGAACCGTCGAACAGGGTGACCTTAACGTCGAGGACCGGGAAGCCGGCGATAACACCGGTGTTCAGGGCCTCCTGGATGCCCTTGTCGATGGACGGGATGTACTCCTTGGGCACGACGCCGCCGACGATAGCGTTGACGAACTCGTAGCCGAAGCCCTCCTCCATCTTCTCGAGCTTGATGACGGCGTGGCCGTACTGACCGCGACCGCCGGACTGACGGACGAACTTGCCCTCAGCCTTCTCGACGTCGTGACCAGCGGTCTCGCGGTAGGCAACCTGGGGCTTACCAACGTTAGCGTCAACCTTGAACTCGCGGAGCAGACGGTCGACGATGATCTCGAGGTGAAGCTCGCCCATGCCAGCGATGATGGTCTGACCGGTTTCATGGTTGGTGG
>CABUHP010000157.1 GCA_902491415.1 uncultured Collinsella sp. | reverse complement strand
GACGTCCGCCGCCTCAATTGCGGCGTCCGAGCCCATAGCGCCCATGGCGATGCCAACGTCTGCGCGGGTAAGCACGGGTGCGTCGTTGATACCGTCGCCGACAAAAGCGAGCTTGCCCTTGCCGCTTTCGCCCGCGAGCAACGCCTCAACACGCTCGACCTTATCGCCCGGCAGCAGCTGCGCGTGGAACTCGTCGAGACTGAGTTGCTTGGCCACAGACGCCGCAACCTCCTCGCGGTCGCCCGTGAGCATGACGGTGCGCTTGACGCCGGCGGCGTGTAGGTCGCGAATCGTTTGCTCAGCATCGGCCTTAACGGTGTCTGCAATCACGATGTGGCCGGCGTACACGCCGTCAACGAGCACATGCAGAATTGTTCCGACGACCTCGCAATCGGGCGCTTCGACTCCGGCCGCGGCGAGCATCTTTGCGTTGCCAACGACGACGTGCTTGCCGTCGATGGTTGCCGTCACGCCATGGCCCGCGTCGTTGGTGGAGTCGCTTACGCGCTTGGGGTCGACCTCGCCCTGGTAGGCGACGCGCACGGACTGCGCGATGGGGTGATCGGAGAACGACTCCGCAAGGGCTGCGACCTCAAGCAACGACTGCTCGGTATAGCCAGCCTCGGGGTGCACCGCGACCACCGAGAAAGTGCCGTTGGTGAGGGTGCCTGTCTTGTCAAAGACGACGGTGTCCACGTCGGCGAGCGTCTCGAGGTAGTTAGAACCCTTGATGAGAACGCCCAGTTTGGAGGCGCCGCCGATGCCGCCAAAGAAGCTCAGCGGCACGCTGATCACGAGCGCGCACGGGCAGCTGACGACCAGGAAGGTCAGGCCGCGCAGAATCCAGTCGGACCAGGCACCGGTGACCAGGCCGCCGCCAAGGGCGAGCACCGCGGCCGCGCCGGTGACGGCGGGGGTGTAGACGCGGGCGAAGCGTGTGATGAAGTTCTCGGTGCGTGCCTTCTTTTCGCTGGCATTCTCCACGAGCTCCAGGACGCGCGCGACGGTGGACTCGCCAAAGGGCTTGGTGGTGCGCACGTGGATGAGGCCCGTCATGTTGATGCAGCCGCTGATAATATCGTCGCCGGACTTGGCGGGGCGGGGGACTGACTCGCCCGTGAGCGCGGCGGTGTCGAGCTGGGTTTCGCCCTCGACGATGACGCCGTCGATGGGCACGCGCTCGCCGGGCTTGACCACGATCACGGTGCCGACGGCTATGTCATCGGGAAAGACCTGTTCGAGCGTACCGTCGGCTTGCTCGACGTTGGCGTAGTCGGGCGCGATGTCCATCATGGCGCTGATTGACTTGCGGCTTTTGCCCACGGCATATGCCTGGAACAGCTCGCCGACCTGGTAGAACAGCATGACGGCGGCGCCTTCGGCCATGTGCGGGTCGGTATCGGGGAAGAGCACCATGGCAAACGCGCCGATGGTTGCGACTGCCATAAGGAAGCTCTCGTCGAAGGCCTTGCCGCGGCGGATGTTACTGAATGCCTTTTGCAGTACGTCGTAGCCGGCAATCAAAAACGGCACGAGGAACAGCACAAAGCTGGCGTAGATGTCGCCCGGGGTGCCGAATGCGGCGGCGAGGGTGCCAAGCTCATCGAGGGCGTACACCACGGCAAAAATGCCCAGCGCTACCAGGATGCGGTTGCGCTTATGCTCGAGTGACTCTTTTTTCTTGCGCTTCTTCTTTTTCTTCTTGGGGTCGGCGGTGGCCATGACTCGTATCCTCCCATTTGAATGTATGAACACTCGCTCATATAATTTCGCGAGCAAAGGCCGCGGCAAGCGCGGCCTTGCGGATCAGCGTATGCGCAGGCTAGAGAATGATCTCGCAGTCCGGCTCGGCGTCGGCGGTGAACTCCACGACACGGTCGAGGACCTCGTCGAACTCGGCGTCATCGGCCTCGAGCGTCAACTTCTGGGTCATAAAGTTGACCGACACGGATTTGACGCCCTCGAGCTTGGCCAGCTCGTCCTGAAGCTCGCGCGCACAGTTTGCGCAGTCGATCTCGTCGAGCTTAAACTGCTTTTTCATGGTGGGTTCCTTTCTCTGTATCTGCGGCTTGGGTGCAGGCCGCGCTGGTACCGTGGTTGGTCGCTATTCGCAGATGTGGCTCATGCCTTGGTTGAGCATGGTGTAGACGTGGTCGTCGGCGAGCGAGTAGAGGATATTGCGCCCGTCGCGCCGGAATTTAACCAGGTGCGACTGCTTGAGTGTGCGCAGCTGGTGCGACACCGCGGACTGCGAGGTTTCGGTCGCTTCGGCGATGTCTGCCACGCAGAGCTCGCGGCCCATGAGGGCGTAAAGGATCTTGATACGCGTGGTGTCGCTGAAGACCTTGAACAGGTCGGCGAGGTCGTAGAGAAGCTCCTCGTCGGGAAGGTCCTCGGGCGAGCAGGTGGTGGGAATCGCGGGTTCGGTGGCCTCGATGTCGGGTTTCGTTTCATCAACGCGGATGCTCATTGCAATATCCTTTCATATGAACATGCGCTCATATAACTTGCTTCCGATTATATGAGTGTATGTTCATATGTCAATGACGTTCAGGTAATTCGTTGCACAAAATGATGGGGAATAGTGGACGAGATTCCGGACTGAGCGGTTTTGATAGCCGATGCCGGGGTGGGTGCCCCTGAGCCGTGCAAAAATTGGAGTATTCTGCAACGATAGGGGGTCTGTTAATTTATTGCAGGCCATATAATGCAGTTCAAGAGTTATCTTAGGGTGTTAATCCGATGAGTTCTTCCTCAAATGCTGCCTAACGCTCTCACGCAAGAGTGATTTCGCTTCACATTTGGATCCACTCGAGGGTGATAGACACCCGGCTCTGCTGAATACTCGCAATTTTGCACGTCGCTAAGGTGCCCACCTTGTTAGCCGGTCTAGCTTCCGGCCCCGAAGATCCTGCCCTCGGGCGCGAGGCTGCTTGTTTGGGCAAATGATGGGCTGTCGGATTCGACTGTCTGCATGTCATCGATTGCCGGAACTTCATTAATTGTCGGGTCATCCAGCGTGATGCCTTCGAGTGTTGCTTTTTCGAGGTCGATTCGTTGACGATCTTCGGAATCCTGGCGGAGCTGCTTCTGAATTCGCTTTTTCTCTTCTATAAGCCTTCTGAGTACAAACTGTCTCAGGTCCTCTTGCATGATTTGAAAGTCTTTTGGCAGACGCGAGGGGCGTACGCCCTCTTTCCGCTGGATTGCTTCCATGACCCTAACAAAAGCGCTGGCATGCATAAAGGAATAACGACTGACGGTGATGATTCCGTATCCCATGGACGCAAGCGCATTCTTGCGCTCCTCATCGATGGCGCGGTCTTCTTCCGCGTCATGATAAAAACCGTTGTATTCAATGTCTGTGCGAGATTTCTTTAGATATGCATCCATAAAGAACTTTTTGCGTCTCGTGAGATTCTTTGCGGCAGCGGTGACCTGCACCTCGTAATCGGTCTCAATTCCCTTAATACCAAGTCCTCCTTCGCTTTTAGGCAGCGTTAGCATCATGACAAAGGCCGTTTCCATAGGAGACCGGCATCCATCGCGTACACATTGGATCGCCTTTCGGGCAAGGGCCAAACCGTCGCATCTGGTAATGGAATTAAAGAACTGCTTTAACCTTTCGGTCGAGGTGAGCGCGAAACGCTCGGTATAGGAGGTGGAAGAGTCGGTTCCAAGGGAATAAGCGCCGCACAGTTCAAAGTAGTACTCCACTAGTTCGCGAAAAGAAAGATAGGTGGCGGCCTGAAGTGCGCAAAGCTCAACGCCAACAATGAAGATGCCATCTTTGAGCTCTATAAAGCGTGAGTTCGAGAATCGTTTTGAAGAAACGTGGCACTGACAGTTCATTGCATAGCGCGCATTCCTGCGATCAAACACCATCACCTCGAGGGAATCATTTGCGTCGAGGGAAACATCATGTTTGGTGAGCCATTCTGTGGCTGCGTCAAGGAGCGTTCCGGTGGGACATGATCCGTAAATCGCGGCAAGACTACAGGATTCGATGCCTTTCGCAGACACCGAATGCGCGGCCTGGTAGACCGCTTTTGCAGTGGTATGTGACAATACGATACTCATGGTATATATCGTGTCAGCTAATGCCGTGTTGATGGCACTGAGTGGAAAAGCCGTTTTAGAGGTCTAACCAAATGCTGTCCAAAAGCTTGACGCAATTATGAGTTGGTATGCCCTAAATAAAAGTTTTCGCAGCTTAGCTATAGCATATAAATACTCAATTGCTGCACATTTGATATCGATGTATCACCATCCGACAACGAATTGCGTGTTGGGAATTGGTCGAAATCGTTCAAAATGAGGGTTCAGAATTTGTGATGACAGATCTATCTGTGGAACGTAGGGCGGCCCCGCTGCGGGGTTTCCCGCTGCGAGGCCGCTCGTGATCTACGTCGGAGTTTGTCGTAGACGTTTCTACTTGGCAAACAGGTTCTTGAGGTTGAACTCGGCTTGGACGGTGCGGAGCATGAGGTCGGTGTCGTCGAGGCCCAGGTGCTGCTCGTTGGCGTCGGCGGCGAGGGTGCCGCGGCGGCGGGCCCAGTTCTCGA
>CABUHP010000156.1 GCA_902491415.1 uncultured Collinsella sp. | reverse complement strand
AAACTTAGCCCGTGCCGGGCCCGCTGAGACCAGACCGGCGGGATAGACGGGTTCAGATGGGGCTTTGATGCATGGGTGGTCTGTTGTTGTGCAAATGGGTATCATACTGTGGTTATTGCATCGACTCTGTGATGCATGTTTGTACGTTCCCGGCGGTCGGTTTGCCAGAAGCGCCCCGTCGGTTGTTCCAGACCCGTTTCGAAGAAAGGAAACCACACTAACCTATGGCAGCTAAAAAATCATCTCCCTTGAAGATCATCCCGCTCGGCGGCCTTGACGGCATCGGCAAGAACATGACGGTCTTCGAGTGCGGCGACGACATGGTGCTCGTCGACGCCGGTCTCATGTTCCCGGATGACTCCCAGCCCGGTATCGACCTGGTGCTTCCCGACTACACCTATGTTCTAGAGAACGAGGAGAAGCTCCGCGGTATCGTCGTCACCCACGGCCACGAGGACCACACCGGTTCGCTTCCGTATCTGCTGCAGGACCTCAACAATAAGGTGCCCATCTTCTCGAGCAAGCTGACGCTTGGCTTTATCGAGGGCAAGCTTTCTGAGTTCCGCATCCGCGCACCCAAGTTCCGCGAGGTCAAGGGCGGCAGCCATGTCAACCTCGGCGGCATCTCGCTCGACTTCTTCTCGATGACGCACTCCATCCCCGGCGCTCTGGGCGTGTTCATCCGCACAAATCAGGGCACCGTTATGCACACCGGCGACTTTAAGCTCGACCAGACGCCCATCGATGGCGTCACGCCCGACTATGCCGCTATCAGCCGCTTTGCTAAGCAGGGCATCGACCTACTGCTTTCCGACTCCACCAATGCCACGGTTCCCGGCTTTACCAAGTCAGAGGCCGAGGTTGGTCCCAACCTGCTGCACGCCATCAAGAACGCCCCGGGTCGCGTGTTCGTCGCGTCGTTCTCGAGCCACATCCATCGTTTGCAGCAGATCTGCGATGCCGCCCGCAAGTGCGGCCGTAAGGTCGTTGTGACCGGTCGCTCCATGCTCACTAACACCCGCGTGGCGCGCGAGCTGGGCTACCTCAACATCGACGACGCCGATATCATCGATGCCTTTGACATTGATAACCTGCCTGACGACAAGATTGTCGTCATGTGCACCGGTTCGCAGGGCGAGCCGCTGTCGGCCCTGTCCCGAATGGCCAATGGCGAGCACAAGACGCTCTCCATCCACGAGGGCGATACCGTTATCCTCTCGGCAACTCCTGTTCCCGGCAATGAGAAAGCCGTCCAGCAGGTCGTCAACAGCCTGGCCAAGCTCGGCTGCGACGTGTGGGATAAGAACCGCGCTCTCGTTCACGTTTCCGGTCACGGTAGCCAGGAGGAGCTCAAGCTCCTGATGGCCATGGCCAAGCCCACGTACTTTATGCCGGTTCACGGTGAAGCCGTGCATCTGCGCGCCCATGCCCAGCTGGCCCGCAAGATGGGTCTCAAGGACGATCATATCTTTATCCTCGACAACGGCGACACGCTCGAGATGCGCGGCGGTATCGTTAAGCGCGGTGCGCCCGTCGAGTCCGGCGTCGTTTACGTCGACGGCCTGCGTATCGGCGATACCGACCCCATCGTCTTGCGTGATCGTCAGAAGCTCGCCAACGACGGTATGGTTACCGCTGTTGCCATCGTCTCGCTCAAGCACAAGAAGATCGAGGCCATCGAGTTCTCGGGCCGCGGCGTCTCGTTTGCCATCGACGACCAGTTCTCCGAGGATGCCTCCGCGTCCATTATGAAGACGATCGAGAAGGGCAAGTTCAGCTTTACGAGCAGCGGTTCCGATGCCATTCGCAAGGCCGTGCGCGATTCGCTCTCTAACTTTATCTGGAGCCGTACTCGCACCCGTCCGATGATCATCCCGGTCGTCATGGAGGTTTAGTTTGGCGCGCGGATCTGCACAAAACGCCAAAGGCAATAAGGCCAACAACCAACCGGCATCTGCTAAGGGTGCCGGTTCCCATCTGCGTGCCAATAAGGGCCACGAGGCGGACTTCGATGATTTTGAGCCCTTGGTCGAGCCCTCGGCCAACCGCGATATCGCCGGCGTGGTCATTGCCGTCTTGGCGATTGCGTCCTTTATTGCTGTGATTTCGCCGGCGACTGCGCCCGTTACGGCTGCGGTTGCCGGTTTCTACCACTTGGGCTTTGGTCTGGGCGCCTACGTGCTGCCGATCGTCATTTTGCTGTTTGCCGCCACGCTCTTTTTAGGCGAGGACTCGCCGCTCAACGCGCGCTCTGTTGCGGGCGGCGCCGTGGTCTTTATCGCCGTCGTCTCCATTCTTTCGTTGATGGTGCCAGGTACGAGCGACTCGTGCGACCTTATGTTCACGCCGCAAAATCTGTCCGCCTCGGGTGGCTACATTGGTGCGTTTATTGCGAGTGCGCTGCAGAATGCCCTGGGTAAGCCTATCGCGATGGTGGTCCTGTTGGGCCTTGTCGTCGTGGGCCTGGTCATCATCGGCTTTTCGGTGGGCGGCGTTTTGCGCTCTGCTCGCGACCGTGCGGCTGATTTTGCCGAGCGCCGTCGTGCCGATGTTAACGCGAGTCCGTGGGGTGACGATGAGGCCCTGTCGGTGCCCGGCGTTGCCCGTCCTCACCTGAGCATTCTTCGTCAAAAGGGCTCCGATGCTGCCGTGACCACGGTCATGGGCAACGATGTGGACCCGGTTTTGGACGATGACGACGAGGACGAGGATCCGTTTGTCGACGTATCCGATGCCGTGGAGGCCGAGCGCGCTAAGACGACGCTGTTGCCGCGCCGCCATGCCAACAAGGGCAAGGCTGCGCCCAAACTCAATACGAGTGAGCCCGACCCGTCTTGGTCCGAGAGC
This sequence comes from uncultured Collinsella sp., assembly GCA_902491415.1. Taxonomy (GTDB): domain Bacteria; phylum Actinomycetota; class Coriobacteriia; order Coriobacteriales; family Coriobacteriaceae; genus Collinsella. Next base: position 1,792 of record CABUHP010000156.1, on the reverse strand, counting down.
GAGATTGAGCTCACCGAGGGCGATGACGAGGACGACGAGGCTCCGATTGAGACCGCAAAGACAACTTTGCTGCCGCGTCGCCATGCTAAGCGCGAACAGGTAACCGGTCAGCTTTCGATGGAAGACGACCCCGATAAGATCGACGAGTCCGAGCCGCCGTTTGCCGTGAATCCTGTCTCGGCAGCACCTCAGATCCCCGACTTCTTGAAGCATCCCAAGGTTGCCGATGCGCCTGCCTTGAGTGCTGTCGAATCGGCTGCGGCTAGCGATGGGGGAGCGGACGGCGGCGCCGCAGATAACGAGGGCGAAGAAGAGGACGGCCTCAAACTTCCGCCACTTGAGATTCTGCATGCCAACCCGCAGTCGGCTTCCTCCGCGTCTTCTGACAAGGAGCTGGAACAGACTGCCGAGTCGCTTCAGTCCACCTTGCTGGAGTTTGGTCGTAGTGCCCGCGTGGTCGGCTGGATCGCCGGCCCCACGGTGACGACCTTTAAGCTGCAACCTGGCGAGGGCGAGCGCGTGAGCAAGATTTCGAGCCTCGAGGACGATATCGCGCTATCGCTTGCTGCCCAGTCCGTGCGTATCTTTGCCCCGATCCCCGGCACCTCGCTTGTGGGTATCGAGATCCCCAATCGCAAGCGCCAAAACGTCAACCTGGGCGACGTGCTTCCCTATGTGAAGGGCGGTCCGCTCGAGCTCGCCATCGGTCGAGATGCCGAGGGTACGCCGGTCGTCGCCGACCTTGCCAAGATGCCCCACCTGCTGATCGCCGGTACCACGGGTTCCGGTAAGTCGGTCATGATCAACTCCATCATCACGACCTTGCTCATGCGCGCCCTTCCCGAGGACGTTCGCCTGATCATGGTCGACCCCAAGCGCGTCGAGCTTGCGGGCTATAACGGTCTGCCGCATCTCTATGTGCCCGTGGTGACCGAGCCCAAGCAGGCCGCGAGCGCTCTGCAATGGGCCGTGTCCGAGATGGAGCGTCGCCTGAAGGTCTTCGAGCGTCTCAACGTGCGTAAGATCTCGACCTACAACGAAAAGCAGGCCGCCGGCGAGTTTGAGCATTACGACAACCCGCCGCTAAAGATGCCCTACTTGGTCATCATCATTGACGAGCTCTCGGACCTGATGATGGTCGCCGGTAAGGATGTCGAGGCCTCGATCGTTCGTATCGCCCAGCTGGGCCGTGCCGCCGGTATTCATCTTATCGTGGCCACGCAGCGCCCCAGTTCTAATGTGGTGACGGGCCTTATCAAGGCCAACATCACCAACCGCATCGCCTTTAACGTCGCCACGGGCATCGACTCGCGCGTCATCATCGACCAGATGGGTGCCGAAAAACTCACCGGTTTGGGCGACATGCTGTTCTCCAAGGTCGACTGGGGCAAGCCCCGCCGTATCCAGGGCTGCTTTGTCTCGGATGACGAAATCAACGAGATTGTCGAGTTCGTCAAGTCGCAGAGCGAGCCCGACTACCACGAGGAGATCCTGTCTGCCGTGGCGCCCGCTTCCATGTCCATGGCGGGTGGCGGCGGCATTGTCCGTACCGGAGTCGCCGAGCCGCAAGACGATGATCCGCTCATCTGGGAAGCCGCCCATATTGTGGTGGATTCGCAGCTTGGCTCCACATCTGGCCTGCAACGCCGCCTGAAGGTTGGCTATGCGCGTGCCGGGCGTATTATGGACATGCTGGAAGAAAAGGGTGTCGTCGGCCCGCCCGACGGTTCCAAGCCGCGCGAGGTCCTGTTGGACGAGGAGGGGCTTGCCGCGCTGGAATCTGTCGACGCCG
>CABUHP010000155.1 GCA_902491415.1 uncultured Collinsella sp. | reverse complement strand
AAAGCGCACCGGCGAGGTAATCGTCGTTACGCCCGAACGCACGGCATGAATCGGCCCAGCCTCGCCCTCACGAATATAAAACGTGAGCAGCAACACCGAAATCAGGCTGAAAACAATCAACGGGCGCATACCCGTTGATTGTCGCTTGGTATTCAGATTTGTGGAGAAACCCGAAGATCGTGCCAAATGGAATCCACCTTTTGGAAATTAAGCATTGGTCTGGACGAAGCCGCCATCAAACGCATTGGCCTCGAGCACGCGGGCACAGCCGTTAACAACGTTATCGAGCGCCGTGGGGCTGACGTTGACCGAAACGCCGGTCTCATCGCGCAGGCGCACGTCGAGACCGCGCAGCAGCGCGCCGCCACCGGTCAGCAAAATGCCGTAGTACATAAGGTCCGAGGCAAGATCGGGAGGCGTAGCGTCGAGCGCGTCCTTGACGGCCTTGGCCATCTCGTCGAGCGGCTTGTTGAGTGCGCGACGAATCTCCTCGCTCTCGATGCGCACGGTCTTGGGCAGACCGGTGATCACGTCGCGGCCGTTGACCTCGACGTCGAGCTCGTCCTTGAGCGGCACGGCGGAGCCGACCTTGATCTTGATGTCCTCTGCCGTACGCTCGCCGATGGCCAGGTTGTAGGCATCACGAACGTGCGTGAGGATGGCCTGATCGAACTCGTCGCCGGCAATACGGATGGACTGCGAGACGACGATGCCGCCCATAGCGATAACGGCAACCTCGGTGGTACCGCCACCGATGTCGATGACCATGGAGCCGGTGGGCTCCTCGACGGGCAGGTCGGCGCCGATAGCGGCAGCCATGGGCTCCTCGATCAGGTAGGCCTGGCGAGCGCCGGCCTGGATCGTGGCCTCAAATACGGCACGCTTCTCGACCGACGTGACGCCAGAGGGAACGCAGACGACAACGCGCGGACGCGGGGTCCACGGATAGCGCTTCTCGGACGCCTTGTCGATAAAGTAGCGAAGCATAGCCTCTGTAACATCGAAGTCGGCGATGACGCCGTCCTTCAGGGGACGAACGGCCACGATGTTGCCGGGCGTACGGCCGAGCATGCGCTTTGCCTCGATACCGACCGCCAGGATGCGCTCGTCGTTCTTGTCGATGGCGACTACAGAGGGCTCGCGGATGACGATGCCCTTGCCGCGCACGGAGACAAGCGTATTTGCGGTGCCGAGGTCGATGGCAAGATCGCCCGCATAGCTACCGAAGAACATATCCATCAAAGAAAACAACGCAACTCCTGATGTGTTGGATGATTGCTGGAAAACTACTAGTTCATGATACTAGCGCAAGCCCGGCACCTCACTTGCGGTGAAGCGCCGGGCAAAGCTAAATCCCATAAGGTCACTACTGGTTGTCAGCAGCCGAGAAATCCATATCGAGCGAGGAAACGGCCCAGCCGATATGGTTGTCGGAGCGCACGAATTTGACGGTGTACTCCTGCTCGCCGCCCTTGGACAGCGATGCCTTCACCTTGGCGGTCGTCTCGGTCATGGACTGATCCATGCCCTCGACGGACACGGTGGCACCCTGCGGAATCGAGGAGATGATCATAGACTTGGCGTCCTCGGACAGGCTCGATGCAAGGCAAGACTCGGCCTTTGCGGTGTCACCGTCGCCGGCAGCCTGGAACAGATCGGTGATAACCGACTCCTGCGAGGGGAAGCCAAAGCCGCGCGTGTAGGCAAAGCCCAGACCGCCCGCAGCAATCAAAATGAGCAGAAGCAGCACGATGAAGACTTTGAGACCCGTGTGGCGATGGCGACGACGGACCTTGGCCTGCTTACGATCCTGACGGTCCTGCTGGACCATCTCGGACTCGGACAGCGTAAAGAAGCCGGTGTCCGAGGGATCGGGCATAAACTGACCGGTCGCGCCCGTAGGATCGAGCGGATCGACGGCAGGAGCGTCCATCGCGGGCGCCGGAGCCGTGGCCATAGCCGTCTGGGCAGACAGTGCGGCAAGCGAATCATGCACGCGGGCAAGCTCATCGGCCTGCTCGGAAGTGAGCTGGTAGATGCCATCGGCAGTAGCGGCGTTAAAGGCGTCGAGTGCGTCGGAGGGACGGCCGGCGGCAGAAAGCGCCTGACCCATGCCGGCATTGAGCGCACGCGTGTCGTCGCGGGGGCCGGCAAAGTCGATAGCCGTGCGGTAGGTCTCCACGGCATCCGCCGGACGGCCGAGCTTAATGAAGCAACGACCGAGCTCGCCGAGTGCGGCGGCAGGAGCCGGATTGGCGCCGTCGATGGCAGCCTGACGGAAGGCAGTACCCGCGTTGGCATAATCGCCCGACTGGAACAGCGTATTGCCCAGGCCCAGATAGGCCTTGAACGGCGTGGCATAGGAAGCATCCTGCGTAGCAGCAGAGAACGCCTGGGCGGCCGTCGTGTAGTCGCCCACGGCGGCGAGCGCCTTGCCGCGGTTGGTGAGCAGCGCGCCGCGCTTGCCGTAGGTGCCGTCGTTGAGGGCGGCAGCATAAGCCTCGGCGGCCTCGGCATACATGCCCAGGTGCATCAAGGCGTTGCCACGAAGGTGATCGGCCTCGCCCATAATCTCATCGGGAGTCTTTGCCGCCCCAAGCATCTGGGCTGCAGCGGAAAAATCACCCGCGCGGTAAGCGGCGCGGCCCTGTTGGATCAGCTGGCTATTCAAGGAAGTCCCCTTTACTCGTGAACGATCTCGACATAGACGATCTCGTCGCCGGCACGCAGCTGCGAAATCACATCGAGACCCTCGACCGTGGTACCAAAGACGGTGTAACCGGAATCGAGGTTATGCTGGGCGCCCAGGCAGAAGTAGAACTGCGAACCCGCGGAATCGGGGTCCATGGAGCGTGCCATGGCAAGGGCACCATCGACATGGCTGTTGCGCGGATTGGTGGCAAACTCGCCCTTGATGCAGTAGCCGGGGCCACCGGTACCGGGCATGCCGTCGGGGCCCTCAAGACCAGCGGCGACGTCGGCGCCGGACATATCGCGGGTATTGGGGTCGCCGCCCTGGATGACAAAACCGGGCACATAGCGATGGAACTTAAGGCCATCATAGAAGCCCATCGTAGAAAGCTCGCAGAAGTTCGCGACATGAATGGGAGCGCCCTCGCCGTCAAACTTGACCTTGATGGTACCCTTCGACGTCTCGATAACGGCGCACTCGTCGCCGGCAAGCTGATACTCGGGCGTGTAGAGCTCTTTCTTAAAACCAAACATGTGGTTCCTTCCTCGTGCGTTTAAAGCATATTTGTACGAATTGTAGCAATAAGCATGCGCTTACATCAATTGCGCACGTAGGTTATGCCGACTATGGCGAACTAATTTTAGGAACGCTGCTGCGGCTTCCAGGAGCCCACGTTGGCGTCGTACTGATTAAGCGCGCTGTTGCCACTCTGAGCGATGGGCGCCAGGATCTCGCTTTGGTGAGAACTCATCGACTCGCCATCGGGAATGGCCAGCGAGATGTCCCAACTCTGGCAGATCACGTCGACGCGCTCATACATCCACTCGGCAAGCTGCTTTAAGTGGGCAATGTCGTCCGCATAGACCGTATCGTCCTGGTACTTAAGGTTGCTGAGCTCATCTTGCGTCTTTTTAATCTGGTCACGCAGGGCGTAGGCACTCTGCGACAGCTCCTGACGGGTGGACAGCGGCGTTCGGAGATAGCCGTTGTTAAAGGAATCGATGACCTCGCCGATCTGGTCCTCGTCACCGTAGGACACGATGGTCTGATACAGACCGTCGAGCCTGGTATAGAGCTGATCATCGGTGAGCACGGTTTCTTCCTGGACCACCTCGGCAGAATCGTCTTGCTTGGTATCGTCCTCAGTCGCCTCGCCTTTTTGGCGCGTGGGGAAGGTGGTTTGTGCAGCTTGGCCAAACTGGTCGTAGAAGCCAGGCATGACACCCATGGGATCGGTCGTCACGAACCAATAGGCACCGCCGCAAACGACGGCAAGGACCGCGATGACGATGAGCGGCTTGGGGATATGACGCTTGTGCTTGTGATAGGCGTCCTCGTCGGAATGCACCTTGCGCTTGGCTTTTTGAGCATCGTCATGCAGGGAAACGGGCGTGGGAATATCGACCTTGGGGATACCGAAATCCTTATCGAAAGCCGGCAGCACGCAGGTCTCATTGGGGTCAGCGGCGTCCGAAAGCACCGCAGCGGCAGAGGTCGGCGCATGCGGCACCTCGGTATCGATCTGCTCTTGCGTTAGGCGCGGAAAGCCCGCCGTGCGGCCCGCTGCCAGGTCGGATGCGGCCGCGTCCTCGGAGAGGATACCCGGAGCGGGGCGTCCGCATTTGGGGCACGTACGATCATGCGGAGAAAGACGGGCACCGCAGCCCTCACAGAACACGAACTCAGTGTGCTCGGGGCCATCGCCCGGACCCACATAGGCGTTGCAGTAGGGGCAGAACGAGGCGCCGTCCTCGATAGTCTTAAGGCAATGCGGGCAGATCACGGCATCCTCTTTTCGAAGCAATTCAAACAATCGAGGTTAGAGCATAACATCGCCACGGCCCCACAGGAGCAAGGCACCAATTCAACATCGGCAGAGCGCGTAGTTACTTCTTCTTTTTGCTTGGCATCGAGACTTTGATGCCTTGGGCTGACTTGGTCACGCGAGAGCGCTTGGCTCCGGTACTCTTCTTTTTCTTGGGCTGGGCCTGGGCCACGCCCTCGAGTGCACGGGCCTCGGCCTC
>CABUHP010000154.1 GCA_902491415.1 uncultured Collinsella sp. | reverse complement strand
GTGCAATCGCAAGAAGATGACGGGGCGGAATGTCAATCCTGGTCTAACAGAGCCTTAAATAATCATTCGGAGCAAATTTATTATTATCCCCGTCTCAGAAAAATCATCGGGCGTGGTCTTGGGCAAACAGTCTAGTTGCGCCTAAGGTGGACGACGGTCTCGCAGTGGAAGGTTTGTGGGAACAGGTCGACTGGCGTGATCTTTACGGGGGAGAAGGTACCTTCTTCGACAAAGCGTTTGAGATCGCGCGCCAGGGTGGCCGGGTCGCAGCTCACGTAGGCGACATCGCGGGCACTCGTGCTGGCGATGAGGTCGATGGCCTCAGGCGCTAGGCCTGCACGCGGCGGGTCGACTACTAGGACATCGGCATCCTGGTCGGGGAACTCGCGCACCGCGTCTCCGCCAATGACGTCGACGTTATCAAGCTTGTTGATTTCCAGGTTACGGCGTAGATCGCGCACGGCGGGGCCGTAGGCCTCGACGGCGGCGACAAAGTCGCAGCGGCGGGCGAGCGGCAGGGTAAAGGTGCCGGCACCGCAGTACAGGTCCACGGCAAGCTCGTCTTCCTGCGGGTCGAGCGCTTCCATGACAAGCTCGATCAAAATCTCGGCACCCTTGGTGTTGACCTGAAAAAAAGACGGGGCAGACAAGCGCATCTGACCCTCGGCGATATTCTCGGTCCATGAGCCCTCTCCGGCGAGCATTTCGACCTTGGAGACACGGCGGGCCTTCTTTTCGCCCTTGCTCATCACGCGCACGATGCTCGTGGGATGAGCGGCGTCCGCCAGCACGCGGGAGACCTGCGAGCGCGGAAAAGAGCCTGTGGGCGTCCAGAGTGCGACCTCGAGTGCCTTGGTGCGGCGCGATGCGCGAATGCCCACGCGTTCGAGTCCCAAGTCATGGCTGCCGCTTAGATAGTTGAGTGCGCCGACGACCGATTTGAGTGCCTTCGGGAAGCGCTTATCGAACAGCGGACACATATCGACGGTCACGATTTTGCTGGGGTCGACACCGTGCATGCCAAGGCGCACGCGACCGTTGACGACGGTCGGTTCGAGCTCGATCTTGTTGCGGTAGCCCCAGTCGTCCTTGGTGTGGCAGATGGGCTGTACCAACTCATCGACCTGCTCAGGAGCGAACTTGCCGATGCGCTCGAGCGTGGAGCGCAGGTTTTGCTCCTTGGCGGCGAGCTGTGCCGTGCGTGAGAGATTGCCCCACGAGCAGCCGCCGCAGATGCCCACGAAGGGGCAGGGAGGCTGAATGCGATCGGGGCTTGGCTCCAGAATCTCGGTGGTGCGGGCGCGCATGAACGACTTGCCGTCCTGTACGACCTCGGCCTCGACGGTGTCGCCTGCCACGGCACCCTGCACAAAGACGGCCTTGCCGTTGTCGGCGTGCGCCAGCCCGTCGGCGCCGTAGGTCATCGATTCTATAGTGAGCTTCATATTCCTGCCTGTCATTCGCGTTGTTGTTCGCACCATGGTAGCAGGGAAAAGCGCCCCGCATCCGAGGCTTTCCTCAAATGCGGGTCGCTTCTACAAACTGCTTCTACAAACGACTATTTCGTCTTGCCGGTAATGAGCGTCTTAAGACCCAGGCCGATCAGACCCAGGCCCATGCGCACGCGACCGGGGCGATGGCGCTCGATGGCCTTGGTCTTGCCGGCGGGCTTATCGCGACGGGCACTCGTCCCGGGTGCGGACTTGGTGACCTGCGGCTCGGGCTGAGGTGCAGGTGCAGGCTCGGGCTCAATGACGGTCGCCTGGACCTCTTGGACCTTGGGCGTGGCCGGCTGCGGATCAGGAGCTGGGGCGGGCTTTGCCTCGGCGGCGGGCTCCGGAGTCGCGGTAGCGGGCTCGGGCGCTTTCTCCATGGCGGGCTCTGCGGCAGCCTCGGGCTCATTCACCGGGGGAGCTGCAACCACTTCCGGTTTGACAGCTGCCCCATGTTCAACCTCGGCCTGGATAGCTTCTTCGGCCACGCGTTCCTTCTCCTGTGCGCGCTGCTGCGCGGCGGCCTCGGCGTTGCGATAGGCACGCTCCAGTAGAGCTTCCTGCGAGTTGAAGGGTTTCTCACCCTCTGCACGCTCTACGGGGACCCAGGTGCCGTCGCTCGTGAGGCTGCGGGCCTTCACGTTGTCCCGCAGCTGCATGCCCATGTACTCGTGTACCAGGGCGCGGCAGGTGGGGTCGAGCACAGGGAAGGCGATTTCCACGCGGTGCTCGGTGTTGCGTGTCATCATGTCTGCCGAGCTCAGGTAAATCATGTCCGAGTCCACGCCGAAAGCATAGACGCGCGCGTGCTCCAAAAAGCGTCCGACGATGGAGCGGACATGCACGTTCTCAGTTTTGCCCGGAACGCCCGGCTTGAGGCACGAGATGCCGCGGATGATCATGTCCACGCGGACTCCTGCGCACGATGCCTCGGCGATCTTGTCGATGACCTCGCGGTCGGTGAGCGAGTTGAGTTTAAAGAACACGCGGGCGGGCTCGCCAGCGAGAGCGCGCTGAATCTCGCGATCCAGACCGCGCATGATGAGCGGCTTGAGGCCTACGGGCGCCACACCCAGGAAGCGGTAATCGCCGCGCAGATTGCCCAGCGACAGGTTGCGGAAGAACAGGTTGGCGTCCTCGCCGATGCCGGGGTGGGCGGTCATGAGCATAAAGTCGCTGTAGAGTTTGGCCGTCTTCTCATTAAAGTTGCCGGTGCCCAGCAGCGTCAGGCGCGTTAGCGCCATGCCCTCGCGATAGGTGAGCTGGCAGATCTTGGAGTGGCACTTAAAGCCCTCGGAGCCGTAGATGACGGTGCAGCCGGCCTCTTCCAGGCGCTCGGCCCACTCGATGTTGTTCTGCTCGTCAAAGCGCGCGCGGAGCTCCATGAGCACCGTGACCTCTTTGCCGTTCTCGGCGGCATCGATCAGTGACTCGCACAGACGGCTCTGCTTGGCCACGCGGTAGAGCGTGATGCGCAACGAGATGCACTCGGGGTCATAGGCGGCCTCGTGTACCAGATCCAGGAACGGATTCATGGCCTCGTAAGGGTAGAAGAGCAGCTTGTCGTGCTGCAGCACCTGCTCGCGGATGGAGCGGGTCATGTCGATGGTGGGGTTGGGCTGTGGCTTAAACGGCGTAAAGAGGAGCTCGTTGCGCAGGTGCTCGGGAATCTTGCCCTCAATGCCAAAGACGTAGCCCAGGTTGAGCGGGATATCGCAGGTAAAGACAGAGCGGCGCGAAAGCTCGAGCGCCTTGCGGATAGTCTTGAGCGTCGCCTTCTCGAGCGACCCCGAGACCGCGAGCACTACCGGCTGCAGGCGCAGGCGCTTCTTGAGAATGCGCTTCATGTGCTGGCGGTAGTCCTCTTCCTCTTCGACGCCCTCGCCGTCCGGATCGATGTCGGCGTTGCGGGTGACGCGGATCAGCGCACGATCCAGCGGCTTATAGGAGCCAAAGCAGCTGTCCAGGCAGGCGAGGATGACGTCCTCGAGCAAGATGTAGGAGTAGGTGCCGGTGGGCGAGGGGATCTCGACCACGCGGTTCATCGAGGCGGGAATCTCGATAAGGCCCAGTAGGCTCTCCTCGTCGGTGGCGCCGTCCAGACCACAGGCCAGATAGAGCGCGCCGTTGCGCAGGTTGGGGAAGGGGTGGCGAGGATCGATGACCAGCGGCGAGATGACCGGCGACACGTAGGCCTGGAAGTAGCGGGTTACAAAGGTGCGCTCCTCGGGCGTAAGCGAATCGATGTGGGCGCGGTGAACGCCCAAGGTGTCGAGCTTGCCCTCGATGCTCTTAAAGATGGACTCCCAACGGGTAAGGAGCCCGGGCATTTCGGCCATGACAGCATCGACCTGTTCGGAGGCGGTCATATTGCTCTTGTTGTCGACAGGTTGTTTTTTGAGCTCCGCCAGATCGGACAGGCCGCCCACGCGCACCATAAGGAACTCGTCGAGGTTGGACTCGAAGATCGAGACGAACTTTAGTCGCTCGAATAACGGAACGGTTTCGTCGAAGGCTTCGTCGAGCACGCGGTTGTCAAAGCGTAGCCAGCTGAGCTCTCGGTTTTGCGTGTATGAGAAGTCGCGCGGCGGTTTGCGCAGCTTTGCGGCGGCTTGCTTCTTTTCGATTTTGCTCGGCATATGCATCTGTCCGTTCAGTCCCCACAGGGGACGGTAGCCTAACACTATTCACTATTGTCTCAATTTAGTCGACCTGTGGCACGGACGTATCGCGTGAACGGTATCTTTACCTACTTCTTACGCTGCCAAGTCATAGGACTGACGCCCTGCTCGTCTGCAAGCGGTCTATATCCTCACTCAACTGGTACGTAAGTGTGAATAAGAATGATAGATAGCTGAATATCATTGAATGCAGGCGGAAACGTGAACAAACATCATTTATATACATAAAACCGATTAAGCTATGCAATTCTGAATCAAAAGTTTAGAGACACAATCGCAAATGGTTTTTAGGAAAAAAGAGCGTTTACCTTAGAAAAGTTACTTTAGAACGCCGAAGTACATCATGGGGGAATCACATGCGATATACCGTTCATCGCACTTTGTTGACCGTTCGGGGGCGAGGTGGAATTGCGGGTGGAATTTGGATATAACTAGAGCTGTCAGCAAGCAGTGCCCGTTACGGAAGGGCGCTGAGAGATTCGGCCGAAAGGCCCGAAAGAAAGGTAGGAGGCCATGACGAAAGGTCTGCACGTGCCTTCCGAGA
>CABUHP010000153.1 GCA_902491415.1 uncultured Collinsella sp. | reverse complement strand
TCGGGCGTAAGGCGCCCGGGTTTGTTGAGAATCGCATCGTCGATCGACATCTTGCCGATATCGTGCAGCGCCGAAGCCAGGGCAATCGTAGAGCGTTCCTCATTGTCGAGGGAGATGGTGTCGCTACGCTGGACCAGACAGGCAAGCAGCAGCTCGGTCAGCTTCTCGATGTTCGTAACGTGTCTGCCGCTCTCGCCGTTGCGAAGCTCCATGACGCCGGCCATGATGTCGATGAGCATGCGACTGTTCTTGACGCGCTCGTTGTACTGCTGGGACAGCAAACTCGTCAGGCGGCGCTGTTTGGCGTATAGGCGGATGGTGTTGCTTACACGCCGGCGCACGACACGGGAGTCAAACGGGCGGTTGATATAGTCCGAGGCGCCCAGCTCGTACGCGCGCAGAACCATATCATCGGAATCTTCGCTCGAAATCATGATGAAAGGCAGATTGTCGATACCCGATCGGCGCGACAGATCGGCCAGCACCTCAAAACCGCTTATGCCCGGCATGACAATATCCAGCAGCACGAGCGACAACTCATCGCCATAGCGGTCGACCATGTCGAGCGCCGTACGACCGTTGTCGGCCTCGAGGATGCAATACTCGTCCTTGAGCATCTCGTTGAGAATGGCTCGGTTCATCTCGGAGTCATCGACAATAAGCACCAAAGGCTTTTCGCTTTGGAAGGCCTCGATGGAATCGGCATCGGTCACGACCGTACCGGCTTTTGCCTTAGCGCGGCCCAATAATTGGACAGCACGGCCAACGCCCTCATCGACCGTCTCGCCATGAATGCGAACGCCACCAACACATGCCGTCAAGCTCACGTACTCATGGCCCGGAACAATCGTGGCATGAACGGCATCGGACACCTGATGCAGGCGACGGGTGAAGTCATCGGAGGGAATATTGGGCATGACGACCACAAACTTGTCGCAGCCATAGCGTACAAGCTCGTCAGTCGAACGAATTCCGCTGCGTATGGCTGTCGCCACAGCACCGAGCGCAAGGTCGCCGGCATGGCGGCCACACGTATCGTTGAAGACCCTAAAATCATCAAGGTCGATCACCGCAACGCCGGCATTCATGCGGGCGCTACGGAGCTTTTCCTCGTAATATCGGCGATTGCGCACACTCGTCAGCACGTCGGTGTAGACAAGGTCCTCTTCTGCAGCCTCTTGCTCATCGATCGGACGCACCATCAGCAGGACGTGAGGCTCGCCCTCGACCTTCAGAGGGCGCAGGCGAGCGCGGTACTCGGTACCATCATTGAGCAGCTGCTCCGATACATCATCGGAACCTGCCAAGGCCTCAAGACTCGACTGGCGCAGACAAGGGCACCGATTGCCGGCGAGCAGGCAGTTAGGCTCGCTCTTAATCTGATCGGCCGACAGCAAACGCACCACGGGGTAGGTCTTCGCGACGCGGGCGACCTCAGCGGCAGCCTCCTCGTCGGTTAGATTGACCTCGTGATTATTGAGCATATGGGGCCCTTTCGATAGTTTCGCATGGTAGCGGTGGGTTCCAAATGTTACAAGGTTAACACCTTGCCGATGCAGGTAAGCACGTGAATGCTGTTACATTTTTATGAGTTGGCAAACGGCGCGATTGAAGCCGCGGACGTGAGGTCTTGAGCACATTTGTTGACACGGCCGAAACGTTTGCGAGTGAAGCCTGTTTTGTTTTTTGCAGCTGTTAGAACCCCAGGATGCCACGGACAGTCTGGGCAGCCGCTGTCGGGCGATCGCGCAGGCCGTTGTGCGCGCCGGGAACCATTACGAGTGGACAGCCCAAAAGCTCAGCCGCCACCCTCGTACCAGCCTCGCGAGGTGTATCGACCGAAAGCTCGCCCAAAAACACGGCCGACACCGCCTTTGACGCGCGGGCGCGCTCCCAGTCGGGAGCATATGTCATATTTGTTCCGTATTCATTGGCCATAAAGCAACGACCATTGCGCAGGGCATGTTTGGTTTCCGCTTCGGTCGTCCCGGGAGCCTCGGGGTCCAAGTCGCCGAGGGCTACCAAGAAAAGCCGGAGCGCCCTTGAAACCTTTCCAGCCGCAATCATATCGAGCAAAACCGGAGCTGCGCCCATACCGACGCCTTCGGCCGACACAGCCGGCTCATGCAGAATCGCACGGGCGACGAGATGGGGTTCGGTACGAAGAAGCTCCAGCGCCACCAACGTACCGGCGCTATGCGCAAGCACATTTGCCGGAGCGCCAACGTGTTCGATCACGGCTTGCAGGTCGGCGGCCTGAGCGGCAAGATCATAGCTGTCGTCTGCCGCATCGCTGCTGTCACCGCAGCCGCGGCGGTCGTAGGCAATTACGCGGTGGTTGCGACTGAACTCACAAGCGATACCGTCAAAAAATGTGCCGTCGACACAAGCGCCGTGCACGCACACCAAGGCAGGAGTATCAGGCGACACATCCGGGCCGGCATATTCGCGACAGGCAATCGTGGTGCCCGCATTCTCGACCGTAAAATCCATGTTGTGCCCCCATCATCAATGCTCATCCAGTTGCACGTCAGTGCGGTTGGATGGACCCGCATTGCCTTACACCTTGTTAACAGATTAACTTTACCCGACCCGAGGCTTTTCATGACACGGCATAATGAGCGACGTGAAAAAACGAAACTAGTAAAGCAAGAGCCCGCACCCTGCTTTGGAGCCGATGCTATGCTTAGGCACAATTGTCTTGAGGAGCATATGCCTATGTCTACGTTTTTGAATGCCAGCCCCATCTTTGGGCCCGTTCGCAGCCGTCGCCTTGGCCTCTCGCTCGGCGTCAACATGATGCCGGCCAGCGGCAAAATCTGCACGTTCGACTGCATTTACTGCGAAAACGGCCTCAATGCCGAGCGCCCCTGCCATGAGCCGCACAACACAGCTGCCGTGGTACTCGACGCGCTCGAGGCAAAGCTGCGCGAGATGACAGCCGAGGGCGAGCTCCCCGATGTGATCACCTTCGCAGGCAACGGCGAGCCCACCGCCGCACCGGAGTTTCCGCAGGCCATCGCCGGCGCCGTCGCGCTGCGCGACGAGCTTGCCCCAAACTCCAAGATTGCCGTGCTCTCCAACGGCACGCGCGCCGACCGCCCCGAGGTGCACGATGCGCTCATGATGGTCGACGACAACATTCTTAAGCTCGATACGGTCGATCCGGCATTTATCCAGCTGCTCGACCAGCCTGTTGGCCCCTACAACGTCGAGCACCAGATCGAGACGTTCGCAAGCTTTGACGGTCACGTTATTATCCAGACGATCTTCTTGACCGGTGAGTATCAGGGCAAGCCCATCGACAACACCGGCGAGGAGTACGTTGCCCCCTGGCTCGCGGCGCTTGAGCACATTCGCCCACAAGAAGCAACCATCTACACGGTAGCGCGCGAGACACCGGTCGCCGGCCTTGCCAAGGCAGCACCCGAGGTGCTCGACACGATCGCCGCACGCGTGCGCGCCCTCGGCATCCCCTGCCAGGTGAGCTACTAGCAAAACCACGCAGCAGCTAGTGCCGCCATCCCGCCCCATCAGTTGCGGTGATATAGTTCCTATTTATGCTGTTAAACCGCTTAAATCGGAACTATATCACCGCAACTTTTATGGACGCGTGGGTGGGCTATACTAGCTGCGGATGAAAGGAAGTTAGCCATGTTTGACAACGGACCCGTACCCGGCCGCAACGACGCCTGCTGGTGCGGCAGCGGTAAGAAATACAAGAAATGCCATAGCGCCTTCGACGAGCGCCTCGAGCGCTTGTGGGAAGAGGGCTGGGAGGTTCTGCCCCGTACGCTCTACAAGACGCCCGCCGATATCGAGGGCATCAAGCGCTCGGCCGCTATCAACGTGGGCGTGCTCGACTACGTAGGCGAGCACATCGCCGCGGGCATGACCACCAACCAGATCGACCAGATGATCTACGACTACACCGTCGAGCACGGTGGCACGCCGGCCGACCTCAACTACGAGGGCTACCCCAAGAGCGTGTGCACCTCGATCAACGACGTGGTCTGCCACGGTATCCCCTGCGATACGGACGTACTGCACGAGGGCGATATCATCAACGTGGACTGCTCCACGATCTTAGACGGCTACTTTAGCGACTCGAGCCGCATGTTCTGCATCGGCGAGGTCTCGGCCGAGCGCCAGCGCCTGGTCGAAGTCACCCGTGCCAGCGTGGAGGCGGGTCTGGCCGCCGTCAAGCCGTGGCTGCCGCTGTCCGTTATGGCCGAGGCCGTGCAAAAGACGGTCGAGGACGCCGGCTTTAGCGTGGTGCGCGAGTACGGCGGACACGGTATTGGCAAGGAGTTCCACGAGGACCCGTTTGTGGGCTTTACCACCGAGGCGCCCGATGTGGACACCATCATGGCTCCGGGCATGGTCTTCACCATCGAGCCCATGGTCAACGCCGGGGCGCCCGACATTAAGATTAGCAAGGGCGACGGCTGGTGCGTGCGCACCAAGGACGGCAGCGACTCGGCCCAGTGCGAGGTACAGCTCGTGGTGACCGAGGACGGCTACGAGCTGTTGAGCTGGTAGCCGTGGATGCGCCGGGCTTCGCGATGGATATGTTAACCATCGCGAAGCCCGGCGTTTTATTTGAACGTTTTGCCTGATAAAACCTGCCAAAATAAACCTGTCCCTTTTTGGCAGGTCGAGCGGAGAGGACTGCTTGTGAACATTCTGGTTATGTTGCCCGTCAACGACCGCCATCGC
>CABUHP010000152.1 GCA_902491415.1 uncultured Collinsella sp. | reverse complement strand
GTCTATAATCTCGCCGCTTTCCTTATCTTCGTTCTCCTCCTGCATCACGGCGTCATCGGGGGTCACGCCGTCTAGGATCGTCGGCTCAATCTTGAGCGACGACTCGCGCGCCGTGCCTCCCAGCACGACCTTATCGGGATCGATCAGCCCGCGCACGCGCGCAAAATGCTTGGCGTTGACGATATGCCCGTAGTCCTCGTTATCGAGCGGATGCTCGCCAAACATACGGCGGGCCTCTTCCCTGATGAGGTCCAGCAGCTCGTCGTGCACGCGCGCATCGACCAGCAGGTAGTCGGGCGCCACGCAGGTCTGCCCCACGTTGAGCCATTTACCAAAGGCGATACGCCGCGCCGCAACCTTCAAGTTTGCCGTCGCATCCACGATGCAGGGGCTCTTGCCGCCCAGCTCAAGCGTCACGGGCGTGAGGTTTTTACTCGCGCGCTCCATGACGAGCTTGCCGACCGGAACGCTACCGGTAAAGAAGATCTTGTCCCAGCACTCATCGAGCAACGCTTCGTTCTCGGCGCGCCCGCCCTCGACAACCGTCACCAGGCGCGGATCAAATGCCTCTTCACAGATTTGCTTGAGCACCGCGCTCGATGCCGGAGCATAGGCACTCGGCTTGATGACCACGGTATTGCCCGCGGCAAGGGCGCCGGCGAGCGGCTCGAGTGTTAGCAAAAACGGGTAGTTCCACGGAGCCATGATGAGCGTGACGCCATAGGGCACGGCTTGCGTTTTGCACGCGCTCACGGCGTTGGCAAGGTCACACGGACGCAGGCGCGGACGACTCCATCGAGCCACGTGAGCGATCTGATGACGAATCTCGGAAAGCGACGTGCCGATCTCGCACATATATGCCTCGTCATGCGACTTTCCCAAATCGGTCTTGAGTGCATGGGCAATATCGGCCTCGTGCGCCCGTACCGCATCGCGTAAACTCACGAGCGCGCGACGTCGGGCATCAACATCAAACGTAGCGTGCGTTTTAAAGTAAGTGCGCTGATCGCCGACGATGCGCGCAATTTCCTCGGTGTTCATGGCACCCTCCTAGTTCTCGTCCTCAAACATACCACCCGCGACGACCTCGTACATACGCTCGAGCTCCAAGCGGTCCATCAAAAGCGGAACGGGGTACAGCGGATTGGCCT
Organism: uncultured Collinsella sp.; assembly: GCA_902491415.1. Taxonomy (GTDB): domain Bacteria; phylum Actinomycetota; class Coriobacteriia; order Coriobacteriales; family Coriobacteriaceae; genus Collinsella. The sequence goes on along the minus strand of CABUHP010000152.1, from coordinate 3,596 downwards.
CGGCATCGGCATGCGCCGCCATCTCGGGAATGTCGGAGCGGCGAATGCCCGAGACATATTTGGGGATTCCCAGGATCTCGTTCATGCGGTCGACCCAATCGAAAAAGGCCTCGGCCGCAAGACTATCCTGCGCGGTAGCCGGCACAATGCCCGCCATGCGAGCAAGATCGGCAAGCTTGGGGGCGGCGGCGTCACCATAAGCGCGAAGCATGTGCGGCAGGATGATCGCGTTGGCCAAACCGTGCGGAATTCCGTATCGGCCGCCCAGACTGTGCGCGATGGCATGCACATATCCGACATAGGAGCGGGTAAACGCAACGCCCGCCTTATACGCCGCCGAAAGCATATTGCGACGAGCGCGCATGTCGTCACCATGCTCATAGGCCTCGAGCAAATTGTCGTGGATAAGCTGCACCGCCTGTCGCGCCATCTTGCGCGTATAGGGCGTGGTGCTTCGCCCGATAAAGGCCTCAACGGCATGCGTCAGGGCGTCCATGCCCGTCTGCCCCGTAATGGAAGCGGGCAAGCCGCACGTAAACTCGGGGTCGTGGACTGCAAAACGCGGGATGAGCACAAAGTCGTTAATGGGGTATTTGTAGTGCGTCCCGTCATCGGTAATTACCGCCGCAAGCGTGACTTCGCTTCCCGTACCGGCGGTAGTGGGAACGGCGATGAGCAGCGGCAGGCGACGATGAATCCGCAGCAGGCCGCGCATCTTGTTGATGGGCTTGTTTGGCTGCGCAATGCGTGCGCCCACGCCCTTGGCACAGTCCATGGCCGAGCCACCGCCAAAGCCGATAATGGCCTGGCAGGCGCTCTCTCGATACAGGGACGCCGCTTCTTCCACGTTTGAAACCGTGGGGTTTGCACGCGTTTCGGCATAGACCGTAACGCCAATCCCCCTGGATGCGAGCGCCGTCTCGAGCGGTGCCGTGAGCCCCAGACGGGCAATGCCGGGATCCGTCACGATAAGGACCTTCTGAATCGAGCGCTTTTGAAGCACCGCGGGCACATCCTCGGCATGCTCTAAAATGCGCGGCTCGGTATAGGGCAGGATCGGCAATGCAATGCGAAAAACCGTCTGATATGTTCGGCACCAGGCACGACGGGCTAGATGCATAAAGGAAACTCCTTCATTTGTTGATAGGTCAACATTTGCTCGCCCGATTGTACTCAGCGGCGGTCAAAGACGGCCTGGCAATCGTTAATCAATCAACATCTTCATATCTCGAAATTGTTTTATTAAAAATCATTCCTAATAGGCTTCACATTTGGTTGCATTTATGGATAATAGAACTCGTCAAGACGCACGTCCGGAGAGGGCCCTTACGGGACCGGACGAGCGCACAATCGCCATCGATCGAAAGGATCGAATCATGAAGTTTGTTTGCCCCGTTTGCGGTTATGTGGAAGAGTTCGACGGCGACCAACTGCCCGAGGACTTCAAGTGCCCCCAGTGCGGCGTTCCCGGTTCTCGTTTCCTGAAGCAGGAGGAGGGCCAGCTCGAGTGGGCTGCCGAGCACGTCGTGGGCGTCGCCAAGATGGAGGGCGTCTCCGAGGACATCGTTGCCGACCTGCGCGCCAACTTTGAGGGCGAGTGCTCCGAGGTCGGTATGTACCTGGCCATGGCTCGCGTCGCTCATCGCGAGGGCTATCCCGAGATCGGCCTGTACTGGGAGAAGGCTGCCCACGAGGAGGCCGAGCATGCCGCCAAGTTCGCTGAGCTCCTGGGCGAGGTCGTGACCGACTCCACCAAGAAGAACCTCGAGATGCGCGTTGAGGCTGAGAACGGCGCCACCGCCGGCAAGACCGATCTTGCCAAGCGCGCCAAGGCCGCTGGCCTCGATGCCATCCACGACACCGTGCACGAGATGGCTCGCGACGAGGCCCGCCACGGCAAGGCTTTCGCCGGCCTGCTCAAGCGCTACTTTGGCTAAGCCAACCGCCTGAGACATAACCTCAAGCTCGATGAGGCCCGGACCGTATTGGTTCGGGCCTTTTTCGTGCCTCATGAACTTGTTAACGCCCTGAAATAGGACCGCCTTCGGCATCGGCTTCTCGTCAAAAACTAAGTGAGTAGACTTTTTGGAACTTGCCGAGCACGCCATCCATATTGCTTTATAAAGCCGCAGGTAAATGACTTGTTGCAAAACGGCTCGGTCGCCAAAGTGCCAAAAGTCTACTCACTTAGAACCGCAGCCGTCCACGATCGAGCCATTTTGTGTCTAGCGGGCATCTTTCCGTCGATTACTCCCAATTTTGTCCAGTCAATGAATAGTTCAGACCGGAGTAATGCCTCAGCCCTTTGCTCATCCGAGTTTTTATCACGATATTCAGCATCGAGCATCCTGCATACGGCCTTAACGATCGCGCGGAATCTATCCTCATCCGATATCTGTCTGTGTGTAAGGAGAAGCACATCGTAGCCCATGGCCTGAAGGGCCGTCATGCGGTCAGCGTCACGCAAGCCATCCCCTGCGCGTCCGTGCGAGGCCTTTCCCTGACATTCAATGGCCACCTGTCGCCTACCGTCCGGCGAAGAAAGAAGTAGGTCGATATATACACGGGACTTTCCCACAATCGCTCGAGCACTTGTGCTTAACGTCACTTCGACATTGAGCTCTATGCCGCAAAACCCTTCGCCTCCCAGGGCTCGCGGCAGTCCAAGCAACAAAAACGCCTCGACCTCAAAAGGCGACGCGGCACCCAATGGAACGAGTTGCGATACCGCCATAAATCTATTGCCGTAACGCATCCCGCAAACATCTGAACAAAAACGGTCAAGGTCTCCGCCCAAAACCAAAGCGTCTCGACGCCATAAATTTGAGGCGATGCCGTCCTCGGACGGGCAGCGCACCCAACCGAACGTTGTCGAAATCGCGCCCGAATCAATTGCACGCGAAAGCTCCGCCTCAAGTGCCGCCGGCAGGGCACACACCGCAAACAAGCCACACATCTCCGCCAATACCAAAAGAAGCTGAAGATCCGTCAGATGCCGCGACATGATGAATGTCGTCAGTAGAGGAGATGTAACCAAAAACCCATGCTCCGTTTCCAGCACGGATTCCCTGGGGAGCTCACCAAGAAACAGCCGCTGCCTGATACTGGCAGGACAAGTCCGCTTGTTTCTCGTCCGGACCAATGTATACAACGGAAAGCCGAGCACAACCGCAGCCGTCGGGTTACGGGCAAGGTCATATCGCTGCCGGTCTTCTTCCGGCCGTGGAAGCGGCGGACACAAAGCGCGGACTTGAGGAGGCAAACGCCAGTACCTAAAAGCCGATATGTCACAAAGTAGATCCTTCATAGGCACAGGAAAACACGAATTTCAACCCAGTCAGTCACGTATTGGCGCGAACGCACCAAAAATGGCGCCGAACGGACTGCCAAGTTTTCAACAGCACTCCCCAACTGGCCAAAAGCTTGCCGAGAGCTGGACGAAGCCCTGTTGAAAACCCCATTTTTTCTCATGCAGGAGCTTTGCGCGGCAAGTGAGTAGACTTTTTTGAACATCCCGAGCAGGCCGGTCATCCTGCTTTTCAAAACCGACGCTCCTATAAGTTGTCAATAGGCAGTTTGCGGGAGCGCTCCCTTCA
>CABUHP010000151.1 GCA_902491415.1 uncultured Collinsella sp. | reverse complement strand
TTCGGCCACTCGGACAACTCTCCGTTAAATGCGAAAGTCAGTATACACGAGGAACCGCAAAGTGCAAACAGAAAAGTTGGCATTTTTTAAAACGCTTGGCCGCGCTTGTCGTTGCAGTGGGGTTTGAGGTGCCAAAAAACGGCTTCCGACCAGCGTGGTTGATTAACTCAGTTGTTCAAAAGGGGTATTCATAAGCGACTTGGCAATGAATTTAAAAATCTTTGGGTGGCGCTGTGGACCACTGGTATGCATTTTGCGACCACAGCCTTGTGCCCGTTGACCTGTGGCTTGGCTCAGCTTGTCCCCGCGGCGTCGTATCTTGTCCACAAATCCGTCAAGCACTTGGTCAGCATTTGGTTGGAAGACGCATGAAACGTCGTGCGAGTATGGGCATATGTGGAGGTCATGAGGTTGTAGCTGCATATTCTTGCGGCCTAGGAGGTTGAAAGATATTATTACCAAGTCTTTTCCTGCTTCAGGCGCACCTTCACGACCTGAAGCCACATTTGCCCAGAGGAGGTGACAATATGAAGGCTTATGAACTGCTGTTCTTTGTTGACCCGTCGCTCGACCCCGAGACTCGTCTCGCTGTTATGAAGCGTATCGATACCACGATCGCTGAGGGCGCTGGCAAGGTCGACTCCGTTGACGACTGGGGCAAGCGCAAGCTCGCCTACGAGATCAACGACCTCACCGATGGTGACTACACCCTCATCAACTTCCACGCAGATCCTACCCAGATCGCCGAGCTTGATCGCATCCTGCGCATCACCGACGCTGTGGTCCGCCACATGATCGTCCGTCGCGACGACCAGGAGTAAGACTGTCGTTTTGGACTGGGCTTGTGCCCCAAGAGGAAGTAGTGAGTTATGAGCATCAATCGAGTGAACATCACCGGTAACCTCACCCGCGATCCCGAGCTGCGCGCCACCGCCGGCGGAACCCAGGTTCTGTCCTTTGGCGTCGCCGTCAACGATCGTCGCCGTAACGCGCAGACTGGCGAGTGGGAGGACTATCCCAACTTTGTCGACTGCACTATGTTCGGCACCCGCGCCGAGGCCGTGAGCCGTTTCCTGGCAAAGGGAAACAAGGTCGCGATCGAGGGCAAGCTGCGCTACAGCTCTTGGGAGCGCGACGGCCAGCGCCGGAGCAAGCTTGAGGTCATCGTCGATGAGATCGAGTTTATGAGCTCCCGTGGTGGCCAGGGTGGCTACGATCAGGGTGGTTACGCCCCCGCAGCTCCCGCGCCCGCAGCACGTCCTGCCGCACCGGTGGCTACGCCGCCCGCGGTCGACGTCTACGATGAGGACATCCCGTTCTAAGGGTTGTTCACCTATTTTTGAGTGAGAGGCGGCTTCGGTTCGCCGAAGTTGCCAAATGAAAGGTATTTTGACATGGCTAATGATTTTTCTGCACGTCAGCCGCGTCGTAAGTACTGCCAGTTCTGCAAGGAGAACACTGAGTTCATCGACTATAAGGACACTCAGCTTCTCCGTAAGTACATGACCGACCGTGGCAAGATCAAGCCCCGTCGCGTCACTGGCGCTTGCACGCAGCATCAGCATGACATCGCCAATGCCATCAAGCGCGCCCGCGAGATGGCACTCCTGCCGTACACCGTCCCCGTGGTTTCCTCTCGTGGCAACCGCGACCGCGGCTAAGAAGGGAGACGCATCATGAAGGTTATTCTTCTCGATGAGATCAAGGGCAAGGGCGGCGAGGGTGACGTCGTAGAGGTCGCTCAGGGTTACGCTGAGAACTTCCTGTTCCCCAAGAAGCTCGCTGTTGCCGCCACCAAGGGCAACCTCAAGCAGCTTGACGAGCGTCGCAACAACATCGCCAAGCGCGAGGCCGTCCGTCTGGCTACCGCCAACGAGACCAAGGCTGCCTTCGAGGGCAAGACGGTCACCGTTGACGTCAAGGTCGGCGACGAGGGCATCCTCTTTGGCTCCGTTACCGCCGCTATGATCGCTGACGCCATCAAGGCTCAGCTCGGTATGGACATCGACCGCAAGCGCGTCGAGCTCGGTAAGCCCATCAAGGTTGCCGGTGCCCACACCGTTGCCATCTCGCTGTACCGCGAGATCAAGGCCGAGGTTGTCGTTCTCGTCGGCGTTACCGCCGAGGAGCTCGCTGCCGAGGCTGAGGTCGAGGAGGCCGCTGAGGTCGCCGAGGCCGAGACCGCCGAGGTCGAGACTGAGGCTGCTGCCGAGTAGCATTTGCTGCAACGCAACAATCTTGTTCTAAGAAGGGCGCTCTGGGAAACCAGGGCGCCCTTTTGTTTTTTGCGCTGAGTGAGTTTCATGGTGAACGTTGCGTCGAAGTCCTATATACAGGACCGTTCATCCGTTTGGTTCGGTGATGATTGGCGGCGCGCGGCGCGTTTTGGGACCGTGGCTGATACTATGGATGCTCGCAAGCGATATGAATGAGGATGCTCATGGCATATGACGATAGGGAGACCGGGCTGACGGTTGAGGACCGCGGCTCCAAGTTGGGTCTTCCCCAAAACCAAGATGCAGAGGCCAATGTACTGGCCGCTATGCTGCTATCGCCCGAGGTGGTCGAAGAGGCCCAGGTCGAGCTGCAGCCCGATGACTTCTACCGGCCCATTCATAAGACCATCTATACCGCGATGGTCGATATGTACAACAGCCGCATTCCCATCGACTCCATCTCGCTGATCGATTACCTGCGAAGCATCAACAAGCTTGATGCCGTGGGCGGCGAGGCCTACATTTTGGAGTTGATGGGTCAGACCCTGTCGCTCGTCAACTGGCAGCACCATGCCGCTATCGTTCGCCGCGATTCGATGCTGCGTGAGCTGATCGGCGCCACCAACGAGATCAACGCGCTGGCCTATAACGCTCCCACCGATACCAAAGAGGTCGTGGAGCTGGCCGAGAGCAAGTTGCTCAAGGTCACGGCGCGCGAGGTCAAGTCGAGCTACAAGACGCTGACCGAGTTTATGGTCGAGGCCTATAACGAGGCCGAGGAAGTGTGCCAGGCAGGCGGCCAGGCTGCGGGCGTGCCCACGGGCTTCCCGTCGCTCGACCGCATGCTCATGGGTTTTCGCGAGGGCCAGCTCATCATCATCGGCGCCCGCCCTGCTGTGGGTAAGACGTCGTTCGCCCTGAATCTGGCGCTCAACGCTGCCGCTGCCGGTTATACCGTCGGCTTCTTCTCGCTGGAGATGTCGGGCAAGGAAATTGCCCAGCGTCTGATTTGCGCCTACGCCATGATCTCGATCAGTGACTTCCGCATGGGCCGCATTAGCCCCGAGCAGTGGGCAAATATCAACGAGGCCACGCAGACCTTGTCCAAGCTCGATATTCTGATTGACGATACGCCCGGCACCACAGTGACCGAGATTCGCGCCAAGAGCCGCCGCATGCTCCACAACAAGGAGAAAGCTATCATCATCCTGGACTACCTGCAGCTGGTGAGTCCTCCGCCGGGACGCCGCTCCGAGAGCCGTACCGTCGAGGTCTCCGAGATGTCGCGTGGTCTGAAGATCATGGCCAAGGAGCTCAAGATCCCGCTCATCGCGCTGTCGCAGCTCTCGCGTCAGGTCGAATCCCGTACCGGCAAGCGCCCGCAGCTTTCCGACCTTCGTGAATCGGGCTCCATCGAGCAGGACGCCGATATCGTTATGTTCTTGGACCGCTCCGCCGACGAGGCCGAAGCCTCGCGCGACGATCGACCCGACGAGGGCGTTACGCGTATTGTCGTGGCCAAGAACCGTTCGGGCCCGATCGGCGACGTCGACCTGATGTTCCTGCCGGCATCCACGAAGTTCTATGAGCTTGATGGGGCACATGCCGAGGAGTAGGACAGGCACCCGTTGCACGGGTATACTGGGAATGTTTTGTGCTTCTGCGTGCCGGCGTGGCGCGTAGACAGTCCATGAATGTAAGGAGTAAACATGCCGTCAACCGTTTTGGTCGGTGCCCAGTGGGGCGATGAGGGCAAGGGTAAGATTTGCGACCTGGTCGCCGGCGACTTCGATGCCGTCGTGCGCTACTCGGGCGGCAACAACGCCGGTCACACCATCGTCGTCAACGGCAAGAAGTACGGCCTGCACCAGGTGCCCTCCGGCATCATGTATTCCGACCACGTGTCGGTGATCGGTAACGGCTGCGTCGTCAACCCCAAGGTTGTCCTTGAGGAGATCGACATGTTCGAGGCCGACGGCATCACCACCAAGAACCTCAAGATTAGCGGCAACGCGCATGTCATCATGCCGTACCACATCGATCTGGATGGCGCCTTTGAGCAGAAGCTCGGCAAGAAGAACATCGGTACCACCAAGCGCGGTATCGGTCCGTGCTATCAGGACAAGATGGCCCGCATCGGCCTGCGCATGCAGGACATGCTGGACGAGGCACTGTTCCGCGACAAGCTGGAGACCGCTCTCGCCCGCGTGAACCCTGAGCTCGAGCTCATCTACAACCTGCCCACCTACACCGTGGACCAGATTTGCGACGAGTACCTGCCGATGGCCGAGCGCCTGCGCCCCTACATCACCGAGACGAGCCTGCTGCTCAACAACATGATCGATGAGGGCAAGGACCTGCTGTTTGAGGGCGCCCAGGCGACGCTGCTCGACATCGACCACGGCACCTATCCGTACGTGACGTCTTCTAACTGCACCGCCGGCGGCGCCATCACCGGTTCCGGCGTGGGCATGAAGAACGTCGACCGCGTGCTGGGCGTCATGAAGGCCTACATCACCCGCGTCGGTTCGGGCCCCAT